>JBJTYE010000173.1:0-3669 GCA_046082625.1 Actinomycetota bacterium
TGATCGCTGAGGACGGTCTCGAGGAGGCGTTGAATCCTCCGCCCGGCGACCGCCGGGGCGGTGGTGCGCGGATCGGTGACCAGGATCCAGAACGTCCGGACGAGGTGGGTGTCGTGAGTTCCGTAGATCAGCGGTGCGATCGAGTCGAGGTCGTCGACCAGTTCTCCGGCTGCTCGCGGATCTCGGATCACCGCCGCCAACACCGCGTCCACGTCGCTGGGGGCGCCATGGGTGGCTTTGGCCCACCAACTCGGATGGGTGTCGACCCAGGTTTCGATACGGGACACCGGTGAGTCCGCGAGGTCGCTGCGCAGGACGTTCTGGATCCGTCGACGGTGGGTCCGGCAAAGGGCGATCTCGCGACTCAGGAATTCGGCATCGACGAATTGGTGATGCAGAGCCACGAGGTCCGCTTCGAGGTCCTCGAGGGATCGACACAGAGCCCAGAGGCGTTCCGGATCGAAGGCCAAGACGGTCATCGTACGGACCGATCACAGCAGGGCATCTCGGTGACGTCGGTCGCGCCACCGTTGGTCGTCAGCGGCAACCTGCAGACGGCGGTGCATGGCATGGAGGTCGTCGTCCAAAGCCCGAGCCGTCGGGCCGCACCAGGTCTCTTCGTCGCAGAGGCGTCGACTGACGGCGAGGGGCCCGTCGATCAGATCGTCGAGGCGGGCAGCCAGGTTGCGCACCTGGCACTGTGGGCGCGAACGACGCCGCGCCGGAGGTCCACATCGTTCACGGTGATCGCACGTCGAGTTCCCGGACGACCACGTGATGGGGGAGTTCGGTCACCGACTCGATGAAGCCGGGCCCCCGCACGCTGAAACCGTGGCGGGTGTAGAAGGGCAGGGCGGCATCGCGGGCGTTGGCCCAGACGATGTCGGCGAGATCTCGCCAATGATCGAATCCGGCGATCAGCAGAGACGATCCTACGCCCTGGCTCTGAAGGTGGCGGCGGGTGGCCATACCCCGTAGTTGGACGCCGCGAAGATCGGGTTCGTAGGAGCACGTTCGTCGCAGCCACGTACTGGTTCCGATCATGTCTCCGGAGTCGTCGAAGGCGGCCAGGTGCACGGTGTCGGAATCGTCGTCGCCGTCGAAGGTCACGGTCCGGTCGGCCATCCCGGCTCGCAGGACCTCGAGACGCAACGGTCGAACCTCGGCGGCGGTGACGGCTCGGATGATCATGCGGACTCCTCGGTGCGGGTGGCGACCGGAGTCAAGCGGATGATGTCATCGGCCAGTCGTTCGGCCTCGTCGAGATCGTGGGTCACGAGTACGGTGGTGGTGCCGGTGAGGATGTGTTCGAGGTCGGTCACCAGACGGTCGTGGAGGTCGCGATCGAGTCCCGTGAGGGGTTCGTCGAGCAAGAGCACTCGGGGGCGCGGCGCCAAGGCGCGGGCCAGAGCCACGCGTTTGGCTTCACCCCCGGAGAGCGTGTCCGGACGTCGGTCGCCGAATCCGGGCAGGGCCACCACCTCGAGCAGTTCGGCGACCCGTCGGGCGATCGCGTCTCTCGGGAATTTGGCCATGCGCAGACCGAAGGCGATGTTGGCCTGCACGTCGAGATGGGGGAAGAGCTGGTCGTCCTGGAAGACCAGGCCCACCGATCGACGATGGATGGGGACGGCGGTCACGTCGACGTCGTCGATGACCACCCGTCCGGTCTCCGGTGTGATGATGCCGGCCACGACGCGCAAGGTCGTGGACTTGCCCGCACCCGACGGTCCGACGAGAGCACAGGTGCGTCCGGTCGCCACCGTCAGGTGCAGATGATCGAGGATCCGGCGCGTCCCGAAGGACACCGACACGTCGTCGAGTCGCAGGCTCATCGGCGCGTTCCGATCTCGGCCACGGCGGCCACGGCCATGGTCATCACCAGGAGCAGAGTGGCGGCCGCCATGGCGGTGGTGAAGGGGAGCGAGCCGGCTCGACCGATCAGCCGCCCGATGGTGATGGGCAGTGTTTCGGTGTCGCGTCGGGTGAGGAAACTGGTGGCACCGAATTCCCCGAGGGACAGTGCTCCCGAGAGAGCCACCGACGAAGTGATCGCCGGTCGCAGGAGGGGTAATTCCACCGAGGTGAGACGACGCCAGGGTGACGCTCCGAGGGTGGCCGCCACGTGGTGCAGATCCTCGGGGATGCTCTGGAGCACCGGAACGGCGACGCGGACCACGAAGGGCACAGCGATGGCGGCGTGCACGACGGGGACGAGCCACCAGGAGGATCGGACGTCGAACGGGTCGCGGTCGTAGGCCACGAGAATCCCGAGCCCCACCACCACCGCCGATGTTCCGAGAGGCAGAGTCAGCACGGCGCCGTTCGAGGAGGCGAAGCGACGGGCGGTCGGTGCGGTGGTCCCGGTACCGAGGCGGGCCACGGTGCGCGCCGCGGCGATCCCGAGGGGGACGGCGATCAGGGTGGCGAAGCCGGCGAAGAGCAGCGAGGTGACGATGACCGGGGCGATCTCCACCGGGAAGCGTTCGACGACCTCCAGTCCGAACAGCACTCGCCACGCCCGCCCGGTCCACTGGCCGTCGGCTCGCATCGAGGCGAGGACCAGGGCCAGAACCGGCAGGCTCATGAGAGCGCCGAACCCGTAAGCCGTGACGCGGATACGCCGACGCGCCGTCATCGTGGGTGACGATGGAGAGCGAACGACGACCGGACTCGGAGGCGGAGCGCGGTTGATCCAGAGCGCGAGACAGATCACCAGTGTTTGCGCGATGGCCAGGACCGTGGCTCCGGAGGTGTCGCCCAACTGGACGGCGCGGCGGTAGATCTCCACGTCCACGGTGGCCCGCGATGGTCCGCCGAGAATGCGCACCACCCCGAACGAGGTGGCGCACAACAGAAAGATCAGTCCGGCACTGGCACGGAGGGCTGGGGCGGCCATGGGTACGAGAACATGGCGCCACACTCGACGTGGCGAAGCCCCGAGAGTGCGCGCCGCCATGAGGAGGTCGTCGTCGAGCAACGACCAGGTCGGACCGACGGTGCGCACGATCACGGCGATGTTGAAAAAGACATGGGCGGCGACGATGGCCCACACACTGCGATCGATCGCCGGCGGCAGCAGAGCCAGAAAAGCCGCTCCGACCACCACGGTGGGAAGGACGAAGGGGGCGGTGAGCAGAGCCCGCACCATGGCCCGACCCGGGAAGCGATAGCGGGTCACGATCCAGGTGGGGACCAGGCCGACGGCCACGGTGGTCGCGGTCGACACGGTCGCCTGCCACACCGAGAACCAGACGGCGTCCAGGACTCCGGGCCGACCCCAGACCGCCATGATGTCGCCGACTTGGAGATGTCCGAGGGCCAGTACGGCCACCGGTACCACCACGGTGAAGAGGACCAGGGCTGCGGCTGGTACCGCCGCCAGTCGGGTCGCCAGTCGACTGGTCGTCATCCGAGAACCAGATCGGTCCAGATGTCGATCCACTCCTGGCGTCGGGCATCGATCGTGTCGGCGTTCATGCGCAGCGGTGATCGCACCACCGGAGCATGGGTGAGGAAGGAGGGTGGAAGCTCGACGTCGTCGCGCACGGGATAGACGAAGAGGTTCTCGGGGAGCAGCTCCTGGAAGTTGCGGCTGACGAGATGGTCCACGAGCAGACGTGCTGCTTCGGGATGCCGCGTGCCGCGCAACACGCCGGCGAATTCGAT
>JBJTYE010000174.1:0-3295 GCA_046082625.1 Actinomycetota bacterium
TCAGGAGCCGTCCATGGAAGATCCCATCATCTCCGGTGTCGTGACCGACACTAGCGAAGCCAAGGTCACGGTGCGCAAGGTGCCGGACCGTCCCGGAATCTCGGCGAGGCTGTTCGAGTCCTTGGCCGGCGCCAACATCAACGTGGACATGATCGTGCAGAACATCTCCACCGACGGCACCACCGACATCAGTTTCACCGTGCCCAAAGCCGATATGAACGTGGCCGAAGAGATCGTGAAGAAGGTCGGACAAGAGATCGATGCCGCCGGGATCAATCACGACGACAGCATCGCCAAGGTGTCCTTGGTGGGCGCCGGTATGAAGACCAGTCCCGGAATCGCCGCCAAGATGTTCAGGGTCCTCGCCGACAATGGCGTGAACATCGAAATGATCTCGACCTCCACGATTCGCATTTCGGTGATCATCGCCCAGTCCGATCTGGAGAAGGCCGCTCGGGCCCTTCATACCGCCTTCGACCTCGACAGCGGCCAGTCCTACAGCGCACCATTGCCGGATCGGAAGTAACCGTGGCCGGTTCTCGTCGGCGTCAGCATCTGCCGTGGAACGCCGCGGGGCGGATGAGCGAGACGCACGGTGACGGGGACTCGGTGGTACGCGAGACCGGGTGGGTCTTCAACAACCGCATGGGTCGGGCTCTGACCCTGGCCGAGTTCGTGGACTCCGGCGAGGAAGAAGTCCATTCCTACCTGATCCATTTCGGATTCACGGCTGACGAGGTCGCCGAGCGCTCCCTGGTGGAGATCGGATCCGGCATCGGGCGGATGACCGCCAGTTTCACCAAGCGCTTCCGCTCGGTTGTGGCCTGTGATCTCGACGCGGCGTTCTTGGAGCGTTGCCGCGAGACCGTGGCGCGTTTCGGTCGGCCGGAACGACTCAGCACTCTCCACACTTCCGACGGCCGTTCATTGCAGATCGCCGATCGGTCGGTGGACATGGTGTTCAGCTACATCACCCTCCAGCATTGCGAACGCCGCGATGCTCTGCAATTGACTGCGGAAGCGGTGCGAATTCTGCGCCCCGGGGGACACTTGGTGCTCAACTACCGCACATGGGTGTGGCGCGACGTGGTCCTCTATCCGGTGGGCGTCGTCATGCGCAGACTCTGGAAGGTTCCGGTGGTCGGTGCCCGACTGGCGCGGATGCGCTGGTCTACGCGGCTCGGCTGGCAGGCCAATCGACTCACGCCGCGTGCCGTGTTCGTTCACCTGGAATCGGAGGGCATCACACTCGAGGATCCGGCGGTGTGGGTGCGCAAGAGCCGCCGCATGCCGATCCCCGATGGCATCGCTCTCAAGACGTATTTCGGCATCAATCCCAGCCACTGGTGGTTAATCGCTCGTCGGAATGCCTGAGTCCACCATTACCCTGCTCCGCATGCGTATCGGTGTGGTGGGAGCCACGGGTCAAGTCGGAGGGGTCATGAGATCCCTTCTGGAGGAGCGGAACTTCCCGATTGACGAGCTGCGGTACTTCGCCTCGGCTCGCTCTGCCGGGACCTCACTGCCGTGGAAGGGAGGTGCGATCACCGTTGAAGACGCTGCGACCGCCGACCCCAGTGGCCTCGACATCGCGCTCTTCTCCTCGGGGGCCACGTCGTCTCGTGAGTTGGCACCGAGATTCTCGGCCGCCGGCGTGACCGTCATCGACAATTCGTCGGCCTGGCGGATGGATCCCGATGTCCCGTTGGTGGTGAGCGAGGTGAATCCCGGTGAGATCCGTAACGCTCGCAAGGGCATCATCGCCAATCCGAATTGCACGACCATGGCTGCCATGCCGGTGATGAAGGTGCTGCACGACGAGGCTGGGTTGCTGCGCATGGTGGTGAGCACCTACCAGGCGGTCTCCGGAGGCGGACTGGCCGGTGTGGACGAACTCGACAAGCAGGCCCGCGAGGTGACCGATCGAGCCCGGGATCTCACCTACGACGGTGACGCCGTGGCGTTCCCGCAGGCTTCCAAATTCGCGAAGCCCATCGCTTTCAACGTCCTGCCGTATGCCGGTAAGTACATGGACGACGGATCCTTCGAGACCGACGAGGAACAGAAACTGCGCAACGAGACTCGCAAGATCCTGGGACTCCCCGATCTGCGTGTGTCGGGGACCTGTGTGAGAGTGCCGGTCTACACCGGTCACTCACTCAGCATCAACGCCGAATTCGAACGTGCCATCAGCGTGACTCGGGCAATCGAAGTGTTGTCGAAGGCTCCGGGAGTGGTGGTGAGCGACATCCCCACGCCGCTCGAAGCCGCCGGACGTGATCCCAGTTTCGTCGGCCGTGTTCGCCAGGACGTGTCGGTGGACGGTGGCCGAGGATTGGTGCTCTTCGTGAGCAATGACAATCTGCGCAAGGGTGCGGCCCTGAACACCGTGCAGATCGCCGAACTGTTCCTTTAGGAAGATTCCGATCCGCGGTCAGCAGCGGCAGGGCAGAGAGGAACAGATCGGGCAACCAGTGGCGTAGCGGGACACCGCCGCCGTGAGGTCGATGTTCATCTGATTGGCGAGCGTGGCCACCCAAGCCAGCACGTCGGAGAACTCGTGAGCCTGCTGTTCCGGAGTGCCTTTGCGAATGGCTTGGGCGAGTTCGCCGACCTCCTCGGCCAGCCAGGCCACACTGGTGGGGACACCGCGTTCCTTGTCGCGGTCGCCGTAGGTCCGTTGGATGATCGATTGCAGTTCGGCCAGGGTCACGGGACCACCGTAGGCGAATCCGGCAGACCTGATGTCGCGGTGTCAGGTCACGGAAGAGGCGGATGGCCGAGGGTCAGACGGACCAGGTCGGCGATCCGGCGGTAGAGGTCACTGAGCTCGAGCTGTCGTGCTTTCCGGTCCAACAACGAGGCCAGTTCCAAGAGACTCGCCGAATCGTTCCGACCGGGCGCAGTCGGGCGGAGGAACCCGCTGTCGAGCCACGCCGACAGGAGGGTGGCGATGGTCGACACGTCTGCGACTTCGTCATCTCGCCCTTGCTCGACACCGGCTCGGACGATGGCCATCATCTCGTCGATCGCCTCGGGCCATCGTCGAAGATGGACGAGAGCTGTCACGACGAGTTGGCGAGCGCTGAGGGTGCGGGCATCGGCGTCACCCAGCACGCGTGAACGACCTTCGCGCACGAGTATCCCGAGCCGGAGAGCCTCGGAGTGGTCACCGAGCTTGGTCAAAGCTTCGACCAGGAGAGCGAAGGCGTTCAGGGTGAGCAGGTCGTCGAAACCCAATTCCTCTTGGAGTTCCATTGCCTTGTCCATGAGTTCTTGGATGTCTTCCGGGTCG
>JBJTYE010000175.1:0-5032 GCA_046082625.1 Actinomycetota bacterium
GGTGGCGCCGATGGCGGCGCAGGCCCAGACGTATTCGGCGTGACGGTCCCGGGAGATGATCTGCGTCGCCGGAACGGGTCGCAACCCGAGGGCCTGACCCACGGCTTGTTCGACGCGGGGATCGATGTTGGAGTAGGTCCCGACCGCACCGGACAGCTTGCAGACCGCGATGCCGTCGCGGGCCGCCCGCAGGCGCCGTCGATCCCGATCGATCTGCAGAGCCCACAAGGCCACCTTGGCCCCGAAAGTGGTGGGTTCGGCATGGATGCCGTGCGTCCGCCCGATCATGATGGTGTGCCGGTGGGCCTGGGCCAGATTGATGACCACCCGCAACAGTTTCGAGGACGACTCGATCAAGAGGTCGGCGGCGTCGCGCAGCATCCAGCACCAGGCGGTGTCCACGATGTCGCTGGAGGTGAGGCCGTAATGGATCCACGCACCTTCGGGTTCTCCGATGCGCTGTTGGAGCACATCCACGAAGGCGGCCACATCGTGTTCGGTCACCGCTTCGCGTTCCAGGACGGCGGCGATGAAGTCGGCATCGGCCACCGGCGCGCGATCGCGACAGGCGGCGGCATCGGCGACCGGAACGATGCCTTGCACACTGTGGGCCTCGGTGGCCAGGAGTTCGATCTCGATCCAACGCCCGTATCGGGACTCGTCGGAGAAGATGGCCTCCATCTCGGGCAATGCATACCGCGGAATCATCGGGCACCTCCGGATCTCCACCAGACAACGTCGTCGCGTTCGGGTCCGACACCGACGATGGAGATCGGCACACCCACCTGCTCTTCGACCATCGCCACGAAGGCTGCGGCCGCCTCCGGGAGATCGTCCACGGCGCGACATCCGGACAGCGACGTCTTCCAACCCGGAAGGGTGACGTAGACGGGTTCGACTGCTCCCAACATCTCGGCTCGATCGGGATATCCGGTCAGGGGTGCGCCGTTCAAGCGATACCCGATGCACACCTGCACCTCGTCGAAGGTGTCGAGGACGTCCAGTTTGGTGAGGGCGAATTCGGTCAGCGAATTGAGACGCACGGCATGGCGCAACATCACGCAGTCCAACCATCCCGTGCGGCGCCGCCGACCGGTGACCGTGCCGAATTCACGACCGATCTCGACGAGTCGATCGCCGATCGCGCCCACCGTCTCGGTCGGAAAGGGTCCCGAACCGACGCGGGTGGTGTAAGCCTTGGTGATTCCGATGATGCGGTCCAAGAGGCGGGGCCCCAATCCGGAACCGCTACTGGCGCCGCCGGCAGTCGGATTGGACGATGTGACGAAGGGATAGGTGCCGTGATCGAGGTCCAGGAACGTGGCCTGGGCACCTTCCAAGAGCACACGTCGGCCGGATTCCACGGCATCGTGCAGGAGGCCCACGGTGTCGGCGACATAGGGAGCCAACCGCCGGGCGTAGTCGACATGGAGACGAACGATGGCCTCCACGTCGAGGGCCGCGCCGCCGGCGGCCACCAGCGATTCGTTCTCGGCGATGCCGATCCGGCGTACCTGATCGGCGAACGCTGCGGGATCGAGACAGGCGCCGACCCGTAATCCGGTACGGCGAGCCTTGTCGGCATAGGCAGGACCGATGCCCTTCAAGGTGGTGCCGATCTTGCCTTCGCCCAACTTGGATTCGGACAGGGCGTCGAGTGCCTGATGCCAGGGAAAGATCAGATGGGCCTGGCTGGAGACTCGCAGTCGCGCGCACGAGATACCGCGGGACTCCAGGGTGTCGATCTCGGCGAACAAGGTCGGAAGGTCCACCACCACGCCGTTGCCGATGACCGGTGTGACGTGGTCGTAGAGGACTCCGGAAGGAATCAACTGCAGCGCGTACTTCTCCGAGCCCACCACCACGGTGTGACCGGCATTGTGCCCGCCCTGGTACCTCGCCACCACGTCGTGGTCACGTGCCAAGAGGTCGATCACCTTGGCTTTGCCCTCATCACCCCACTGGGATCCGATTACGACGCTGACAGACATGGGAGGCTCCTTACGGTCCAACGCTACTGGCGTTCATGTGGACAGGACGATCTCCTCATCGACCGCATCGACCTTGATGGTCATGCCCTCGACCACCTTGCCTTCGAGAATGAGAACGGCCGCTCGATCCCCGATCTCTTTCTGGATGACGCGCTTCAACGGACGGGCTCCGAACACCGGATCGAACCCCTCCTTGGCCAGCAGGTGCATCGCCTGGGGCGTCACCTCGAGAGTGATGCGACGGGTCTCGAGACGTTCGCGCACCTTGTGGAGCTGGATGTCGACGATGAACTCCAGATCCTGTTCGGTCAAGGACCGGAAGCGGATGATCTCGTCGATGCGATTCACGAACTCCGGTTTGAAGAAGGTCATGGGATCGCCGGGCAGATTGGACGTCATGACGATGACCGAGTTGGTGAAGTCCACCGTGCGGCCCTGGCCGTCGGTGAGACGTCCGTCGTCGAGAACCTGCAGCAGCACGTTGAAGACGTCCGGGTGGGCCTTTTCGATCTCGTCCAACAGCACCACCGTGTACGGCCGGCGGCGAACGGCCTCGGTGAGTTGTCCGCCCTCGTCGTAACCCACGTATCCCGGAGGTGCGCCGATGAGCCGCGACACCGAATGCTTCTCCATGTACTCGCCCATGTCGATGCGCACCATGGCCCGCTCGTCGTCGAAGAGGAATTCGGCCACGGCTCGGGCCAGTTCGGTCTTGCCGACACCGGTCGGTCCCATGAAGAGGAACGATCCGATGGGTCGATGCGGATCGGAGAGACCGGCCCGGCTGCGGCGAATGGCGTTCGACACCGCCGTGACCGCCTCGTCCTGTCCGATGACCCGACGATGCAATAGGGCCTCGAGGTGCACGAGTTTGGCCATCTCACCTTCCATGAGACGCGTCACCGGCACTCCGGTGGCCTTGCTCACGACTTCGGCGATGTCCTCGGCGTCCACTTCCTCCTTCAACATCCGGGTCGACATCTGCAGGGCATCCAGATGCTCGGTGGCCTCCCCGATGCGCCGCTCGACTTCGGGAATGCGACCGTAGAGAATCTCCGACTGCTTTTCGAGGTCGGTTTCGCGTTCCATCGTCATGCGCAACTGATCGAGTTCCTCTTTCAGATTGCGAATGGCGGTGATGGCCTCCTTCTCCTGTTCCCAGTGCTCGCGCATCTCGGCGGTCTGGGAATTCAGCAACACCAACTCGTCGATCAAGGACTTGAGTCGCTCGACCGACGCCGGATCGGTCTCCTTCTCGAGGGCCAACTTCTCGATCTCCAACTGCATGATGCGCCGCTCGACCACGTCGATCTCGGTGGGCAGAGAGTCGATCTCGATGCGCAACTTGCTGGCAGCCTCGTCCACGAGATCGATGGCCTTGTCGGGGAGGAAGCGGCTGGTGATGTAGCGATCCGAGAGCACCGCCGCACTCACCAACGCCGAGTCCTGGATGCGCACTCCGTGGTGGACTTCGTAACGCTCCTTCAGACCGCGCAGAATCGCAATGGTGTCCTCGACCGTCGGCTCGCCGACATACACCTGCTGAAAGCGACGCTCGAGGGCCGGATCCTTCTCGATGTACTTGCGGTATTCATCGAGCGTCGTGGCCCCAATCATGCGCAACTCGCCGCGGGCCAACATGGGCTTGATCATGTTGCCGGCGTCCATGGCCCCTTCGGCCCCGCCGGCACCGACGATGGTGTGCAACTCGTCGACGAAGGTGACGACCTCGCCGGCCGAATCGGTGATCTCCTTCAGCACCGCCTTCAAGCGCTCCTCGAATTCGCCGCGGTACTTCGCTCCGGCGAGCAGGCTGGCGATGTCGAGAGCGATGAGCCGCTTGTTCTTCAGGCCTTCGGGGACGTCACCACTGGTGATGCGGCGGGCCAACCCTTCGACGATGGCCGTCTTGCCCACGCCGGGTTCGCCGATGAGCACCGGATTGTTCTTGGTCCGCCGCGAGAGCACCTGGATGACACGACGGATCTCGTCGTCGCGTCCCACGACCGGGTCGATCTTGCCGTCACGGGCGCGTTTGGTGAGATCCTGTCCGTACTTCTCGAGGGCCTGGAACTGATCTTCGGGATTGGGGCTGGTGATTCGGTGGCTGCCACGCACGTCGCGGAGAGCCTGCAGCAATTCCTCGCTGCCCACGCCGAGTCGCTGGTTCATGGCCAGCAGGAGGTGTTCGACCGAGAGATAGTCGTCCTTGAAATCCTTCTGGTAGTTGGCGGCGTTCTCGAAGACGTTGGTGAGTTCGCGGTTCATGCGCGGCTCGTCGCCGCCGTAGGCTTTGGGCAACTTCGAGACACGCTCGTCGGCGTTGTTGCGCACCATGAGCGGGGCCAGACCGAGCTTGGTCAGCACCGCCGGCACGATGGTGTCCTCCTGACGGGCGATGGCGGCCATCAGGTGGTCGGCGGTGAGTTCGGGATTGGAGAGCGCTCGCGCCTGATCGATGGCGGCCGACACGGCCTCCTGCGTCTTCATGGTCCACTTCTTCGGATCCAGAGCCATATCTTTCCTCCTTCTCAGGTCGGGGTGGCGACCGAGCCGAGCCAGGCCAGGGCCGGCGCGGTCAGTTCCGAGGTTCGCTTGTAGTCACGGACGTCGTCGGGCAGGTTGTCAAGGGCTTCGGCGAGCCGGGCCGCGTCCTCGGGCCGCTCCACCAGATGCCGCAAGGGTCGGATGTAGGTGCGGATGGTGAAGAGCACGGCCCCGGTGACGGGGAACCGACGGATGGTCTCGCGTTCGACCCGCAGGAAGAGCCGATCGCCGGTGGCGGGATCTCCCACCTCCGGCAGGGTCGGAGCCGGAACCGCCGTTCCGTCCAGTGGCTGATACGGGTCGTCGGTGTCGAGCACCCCCCAACCGAGTCGCCAGAAAGGCTTGTCGGGAGTCAACCGTTCGAAGAAGGAGTCGATGGGTTCTCGCAACTGAGCGTTCAGGCGCGCCACTGGTTCGTGCACCTGGGCCAAGGACAGGCCGATCTTGGACGACAGATCCCAACGGTTCGGAAAGCACACCGAACCTCCTCCGAA
>JBJTYE010000176.1:0-2788 GCA_046082625.1 Actinomycetota bacterium
ACGCTCGCCGATGATGCTGGCCCGCTCCATGATGCGGATCTCCGGCCAGTAGTCGCTGCAGGCATAGTGCTGGCAGGCCCGGTTGTCCCAGAAGGCGATGGAATCGGGTTCCCAGTGGAACCGGCACTGGTACTCGGGCCGGTCGCTCTCCCGCCAGAGGTCGGTGAGCAACTGCTCGCTGCGATCGTGGTCGACGCCGACCACGTGATTGATGAAGATCGGGTTGGCGTACAGGTGGTGCCGTCCGGTTCCCGGATGACGCGGGGCCAACGGATGTCGGACTGGCGGGTACTTGGCGCGCATTTCGGCGGCCTTGTCGGCGGGAACCTGACGTCCGAAGGAGTTCACGAAGTCGTGTTCGGCATCGAGTGTGTCGACCAGTTCGCGAGTCGCCGGATCCAAACCTTCATAGGCGGCGTACATGTCGGCGAACAGAGTGTCACCGCCCGATTCGGGGACGTGAATGGCATGCAGGACCGCACCCATGGAGGGAACCTCGCGCCAGGTCACGTCCTGGTGCCAGGTGTTCTCGTAGCCCTTCACATCGAAGGATTTCTCGAAGCGGACCAGTTCGGGCTGTCCGGTGTTCGAAGGGATGAACGGGTGGATCTCCAGTTCCCCGAAGCGCGAGGCGAAGGCCACATGTTGGGCGGCCGTGATCGGCTGATCACGGAAGAAGATCACCTTGAAGGCGTACAGGGCCTGACGCAACTCGTCGATCACCTCGGGTGCCAGGTGCTGGCGGAGATCCGCGCCGACGATCTCGGCGCCGATGGTGGCCCCCAACCGCTTCACGTCGAAGTGCTGCCAGGTGAGGGCGGACAACCGGGCTCGTTCCTCGGCCAGATGCAGAACCGGTCCGATGGGTTTGCCCCGGAGCATGATCCTGTCCTGGGCGATGCCGGCGCCGGGATCCCGAGTGGCGATGATGTCGTCGTGAGCCGTGGTCATATCGTCCCCAATCCGGCGATCTCACCATCGCCACCTCTCGAACTGTACCCCTCTTGTTGCGACTCCGAGAAAGGACCTGATCCCTTGCTCGCCACCGGTGAGGCCCGCTAGACACGGACGAGAGGAGTTCGCAGGGGATTCCGGAATTCGGGGAGAGTCATGTCCGATCGTCAGCCCACTTCCGTCGCCGAGGCCGGGAACGTCTTCATCGATCCCGCCGCCTATGCCGACGAAGAGTATTTCCATCGAGCCTGTGCACTCCTGCGTCGCGAGGACCCGGTCCACTGGGTGGAGGGAGATGGCTTCAACCCCTTCTTCGCCATCACCAAGTCGGCCGACATCTTCGACATCGAGGCCCGCAACCAGATCTTCTTGAACGAGCCCCGGCCGGTACTCGGCCGCGTCGAGG
Organism: Actinomycetota bacterium; assembly: GCA_046082625.1. Lineage (GTDB taxonomy): Bacteria > Actinomycetota > Acidimicrobiia > Acidimicrobiales > Ilumatobacteraceae > Casp-actino8. Next base: position 1,361 of record JBJTYE010000176.1, read on the forward strand.
ACGACGCCCGCCGCGCCCAGAACGGCGACATGCTGCGGACCCTCATCCACGTCGACGATCCGGAGCACCGCGATCTCCGTGGCGTGACCGCGGAATGGTTCCTGCCCAAGAACCTGTCCAAGTTGGAGGACATGTTGGCGCTCTACGCCAAACGCTACGTGGACAAGATGGCCGATATGGGAACGAGTTGCGATTTCGCCCGTGACATCGCCATGTACTTGCCGCTGAACGTCATCCTGTCCATTCTCGGACTCCCCGAAAGCGACTACGGCCGAATGTTGAAGCTGACCCAGGAGCTCTTCGGTTCGGCCGACGAGGACTTGCAGCGGGGCGGAGAGCCGACCGATCTCATCGAGGTGATCAACGACTTCTTCGTCTACTTCATGAAACTCACCGAGGATCGGCGTGCCAATCCCACCGGAGACATGGCCTCGGTGGTGGCGAACGCCAAGATCAGGGGTGAAGACCTCACCTTGATGCAGACGATTTCGTACTACGTGATCACCGCCACGGCTGGTCACGACACCACTGCTTCGGCCATGGCTGGCGGTCTGCACGCCCTCATCGAGTATCCGGACCAGTTGCGGCGTCTCCAGAACGACCTGTCGCTCATGAACACCGCGGTCGACGAGATGATCCGCTGGGTGACGCCGGTGAAGCATTTCATGCGCACCGCCACCGAGGACTACACGTTGCGGGACACTGTCATCCGCAAAGGCCAATCCGTGCTCCTGTCGTACCCGTCGGGGAACCGCGACGAGGACGCCTTCGACGATCCATTCTCCTTCGACGTAGGTCGATCACCGAACAAGCACCTGGCATTCGGGTTCGGAGTTCACTACTGCCTGGGGGCGATGCTCGCCCGGATGGAACTGCGGGCGTTCTTCAAGGAACTTTTGCCACGTCTCAAGTCGGTCGAACTCGCCGGTGAGCCGAAGTGGATGAAGACCATCTTCGTGGGCGGACTCAAGACCCTGCCCATCACCTACGACGTGAGGGGCTGAGAGAGATCGGCCTCAGCGGGGTGCCGGTGCGACCAGAACGCCGGGCCGTTCGGTGAGGGCCTCGGCTACCAGGTGACCGTCGCGCTGGACCTCCACGCCGTTCACGAAGAGGTGATGGACACCAGAGGGTCGATCGGCCGTGAGCCGCTCGCCGTCGGCCGGGAAGTCCGTGACCCGGCGGATGGGGCCGGGTGCGACAGTGTCCGGATCGAACACCACGATGTCGGCGTAAGCGCCCGGGCGGATGACGCCGCGGTCGGTGAAGCCGAACAACTGAGCTTGGACCTGGGTGAGTTTGTGGACGGCTTGTTCGAAAGTGAGCACCTGGCGTTCCCGGACCCAGGTGCCGAGCAGGTCGGTGGGCAGAACGGCGTCGCAGAGTTGTCCCACGTGGGCACCGGCGTCGCTGAGACCCAGTGTGCAG
>JBJTYE010000177.1:0-8756 GCA_046082625.1 Actinomycetota bacterium
GGCCGCCAGGGCGAAAGACAGGTCCGATGCATCCAGGACCTCGGCGGCGGTCGCCAGTCGTTCGATGGCTTCGTGATGTCGGTCGGGCAGTCCCGAGAGATCGGCCAATCTCCGCAGACGGTCCAGAGTCGTGGCGACCAGCGCCGTGAGATCGTCACCGACGTCGGACTCGGAATCGGGCAAGTCCTCGACCAGGGCCCAGGGATGCGGCTCGTCGGGCAGCCACTCCACGACTCGAAGTCGACGCCGCCCGATTCCCACGACCGCCACGTCACCCGTCGGTCGCGGCAAGGCCTCCACAAGGCCGACCGCCGTGCCGAACATGGTGCGATGGTCGCCTCCACCCACTTCGAAACCGCGTTCGATGAGCACCACACCGAACTCGGGTGACTCCATCTGCAGACAGTGACGCAGCAGGGCCAGATAGCGCGGTTCGAAGATCCTCAGCGGCAGGAGCCCACCGGGGAGCACGGGTTGACCCAGCGGAAACATCGCCAGACGATAGGGAGCCGACGCCATGTCATTGCTCACGGAGGAGGACTGGCGACGGCCGAGGCCGGCGCAATCACCTCGGCACTCGGCCCGGACGCGTACTCGTCGACGGCATCGGCGAGGAACCGCTCCCAGATCGGCCGGTAGACGTCGTCCTGACTGACGCCTTCGCCCTCCAACAGGATCACCACTCGCATGATGGAACCACCGAGGACGTCGATGAACCCGATGAGGCCCTTGACACCGGTCAGCGTGCCCGTCTTGCCCGACATCCGGCCCTCGAGCGGACCATCCACGAAGGTATTGGCCAACGTGCCGCTGACTCCTGCGACTGCGAGTCGCGACACCAGTTGATCACCGGTGCGGAATCTTTCGATGACCGCCAACAAATCGGCGCAGGTGATCTTGTTCTCTCGGGACAGGCCGGATCCGTCGACCATCGACCAACCGGTGAGCGGTATGCCCCAGGCGCGCAAACGTTCTTCGACCACCGAGATCCCTGCGGCTCGGGTTCCTTGGCCGCGCCCTCGGAAGCCGATCTCCTTCAGGAGCATTTCAGCGGTGTTGTTGTCGCTGGTCTGGAGCATGGCACCGATGATCTCGACGAGAGGCGCCGAGGAGATCTGGGCGATGGTGCGGACGCCTTGAGGTGTTTGACCCGATGTGGCGGCACCGCTGATGGTCGCACCGCGTTCCAACATCAAGCGTGCGAATTCGGCTGCCGCTCCGATGCCCGGATCGGTGGCCCGGGCCGGTTGACCGAGAACGGCATTGTCATTGACGACGAGGCCCCCGATCGGCCCACCTTCCACTGCTCGGAATTGGATTGGCCAGGTCGGCGGGAAGAGTTCGGCGTCGTAGCGGGAACCGTCCCCCACCACGTTGCCGTCGATGCGACGCAGACCCGTGGAAATGACCGCATCGACGAGCTTCTCGAGGGACGTCGCCGGCTGTTGCGGAAACCTGGACAGGGTGACGTCGTTCGGATACCACGACGCAGCCAGCATCGGGTCACCGCCGCCCACCACGTAGACGGTGCCCGCCGCACCTTGTGCAACATCGGCGCGCACCTCGGTGGTGAAGACCGTGTCGGCCCCCATAACGTCCAGGGCCACTGCCGCCACCACGAACTTCAAGGTGCTCGCCGGAGTGACCGGGGTGTCGATGCCGTCGGAGAGACTCAGAATTCCGTCAACCGAGATCGCTGCACACGATCCCGGAAGGACCGCACCCCCGAGAGGTCGCAGTGCCGATTCGAAAGCGGAAGAAGACGATTCCCGCGCCAGGACCGTCGGATTGCGTCGGGCCGACAGGACGGGCGTCTGGGGCATGGAATCGGGAAGGGAGGCCACGGCATCGGGAGGCGGGGGATCGCTGTCGTCCTGGGAGTCGGCGAAACGCCAGACGGCCCCGAGAATCGCCGAGGGCACGAGGGCCAGGACCATCAGCGTCGGAAGCGGTCGACGCGGCGGTCTTCTCATGGGCAGGCCGGGATCGGGCCGAGGCCGCGTCGCTCTCGGTAGCGGGAATAGCGGTAGAGATGGCCGAGTGCCATGACCGCTCGGTTGCCCGACGGGTAGCAGAGCCGTCCCGTGGCGCGCACGGTCGCTGGTCCCGGGTTGGCTGGATCGGCAACGGCCAGTTCGGTGGCCGTCAGAATCGGTTTGCCGGTTCGCCGGGACAGTTCGTCAGCGGCTCGGGCGAATCGCTCGTCCTGTCGCTCGTGGTAGGCGACGATGCGCTCGATGCCGTGGTCGGGGTAGAACCCTCCCTCGCGGAGCAGGCGGGCCTGATTGGATTGGATCCCGATGCCGAGATACACGACGGCATCGACATCGGGATGTTCGGCGATGATTTCCAGGAGATGAGGAATGGTGTCCCTGGTCTCGCCTCCGGCGCAGTCCACGGGGTTGGAACGACTCCAGCGGGGAGGCAGCAGCTCGTCGATGGACGCCCGCAGATCATCGGGAAGCTCGAGCAATTGCAGATCCCCATCGGCGGCGATGGCATCTGCTGTCACCACTCCCCACCCGCCGGCCGTGGTCAACACGACCGTTCGTGGACCTCGTGGCAGAGGTTGCGTGGCGAACGTCGCAGCGGCTTCGAAGGCTTCCTCGACGGTGGCGGCGCGGGTGATCCCTCCGGCCCGGCACATGCCGTCGAAGACGGCGTCGTCGGCGGCCAACGCACCGGTGTGAGAGGAGGCGGCTCGCGCCCCCAACGAGGTCGCGCCGCCCTTGATCACCACCAAGGGTTTGCGTCGGGCGGCCGCCGCCAGTCCCTGCATCAACGACCGCCCGTCGACGATCCCTTCGATGTAGGCCAATCCCACTGAGGTGGCATCGTCGGAGGCGTAGAAGTCCAGATAGTCGGCCACCGACACCGCGGCGGCATTCCCAGCCGACACGGCGCGGCTGATGCCGACGCCGGTGGACCGCGACCAGTTCATGAAACTGGAGACGAAGTTGCCGCTCTGGCTGGCGACGCCGATTCGACCGGGCGGCGGGTACGGGGCGACGATCTGGGCGCAGAGATTCGCCGGCGTACTTACCACCCCTTGTCCGTTGGGGCCGGCCAGGAGGATCCCGAGTTCATCGGCCACCTGCACCAGTTCGGCCTCGGCTCGTCGGCCTTCCTCCCCTGCCTCTCCGTACCCGGCCGACGTGAGGAAGGCGGCGGTGATGCCCTTGGCCGCACAGGCTCGGAGAAGGTCAACGTTCGCCGAGGCCGGCGTGCATACGAAGACCAGATCGATCGCTCCGTCGGGAAGGGACGCGATATCGGCCACGGTCCGAATGCCGAGAACTTCCTCGCCTTGGAGATTGGTCCCGTGAACGGCACCGCGGTACCCCGCAGCCAGAACGTTGTGCAAGGAGACGAAACCGAACTTTCCCGGATGGGAGGAAGCTCCGGCGATCAGCACTCCTCGCGGCTCGAAGAGAGCGCGGAACTGCTCGGTCGTCGGTCGTCGACGACGCGGTCCGTCGGACTTCGTCGGGACGGGTGTCTCGGCGACCTCGACCAGCGCGTCCACTGCCACCGGCCGACCATCGGCTGTCAGGATGATCGGGTTGAGATCGACGCTCACCAGGTCGGCTCGCGTCTCGCACAGACGCGACAGGCCGAGAAGGATGGTGACCACGGCGTCGACGTCGGCCGCGGCTTCCCCGCGGAAGGGTCCGAGTAGGGCGCGGCTACGCAAACCGTCCACCATCTCGCGGGCCGTGACCTCGTCCAGAGGAGCCGGGCGGAAGACCACATCGGCCACCACCTCGGCGAAGATCCCCCCGATCCCGAGCATGACGCAGAACCCGAACTGGGGATCGCGCACGACGCCGGCGATGAGCTCTCGGTGACCGCGCACCATCGGTGCCACCAGAATCGAGACGTCGCCGTCGTCAGGTCTGGCCCGGGAGAGAACCTCGTCGGCTGCCTCTCGGACCTGATCTGCATCACCGAGCGACAAGCGGACCAGGCCACGCTCGGTCTTGTGGGCGATGGCATCGCCGCACAGCTTCACGGCCACCGGTAATCCCAGCTCGCTGGCGGCCTGGGCGGCTTCATCAGGTGTTTGCACCCTCCGCTCCGGAGCGAAGGGCACCCCGAGAGGTCCGAGCAAGTCCTTGGAGTCCGCTTCGGAAAGAGTTCTGGGGAGGATGGCGGACATGCCCCCACGGTAGTTCGCAGTGACACCACGGAGATGGTGCCACTCAGTCGGGCTGACAGGATTTGAACCTGCGACCTCTTGACCCCCAGTCAAGCGCGCTACCAAGCTGCGCCACAGCCCGAAATGACTCTTCGATTGTCGTCCGCCATGCGGAAGTCCGATCCTAGCGGGATCCGCTGTCGGCCGAGGGAGGCCCTCAGACGAACAAGTCCACGATTCGCCAACCGAGATAGACCACCAGCCCGACGACCAGCAACTTGAAATGCCACGGGGCGCTCAGGTCATCAGCGGCATCGCCGGCCGCCAGTTTCTTGAGGTCCAGATCCTTCGCCGACAGGTTCCGGGCGGCGGGAGCCGTCGCGAGAAGACGGTGGCAGCGCGGACACGATCCATCCGAACCCATGGCACTCGGAGCCCAATAGTGCGCGCACTCCGTGCAGTACGGCACTACTCGCTGCGCTTTCGGACTCGCAATTTGAGCGGAGTCGAGCCGAAGTCGAAAGCCTCACGGATGCTCCGCTCGATGTACCTGACGTACGTCTGCGGCAGTTCGCGGTTCACGAAGAGAGTGAACGTCGGCGGATCGGTCGCCCCTTGCAGGGCATACAGGACCCGTGCCCCTCCTCCGGCCGGTTGGCGTTGCTGCGCCTCGGCCACCACTCGGTTGACGTCCCGAGTGGGAACGCGCCGGTGGTATTGGAGGATCGCTTCTTGGAGTACCGGCCGGAGTTTGTGCACTCCCTTGCCGGACAGTGCCGAGATCTTGAGGACCGGGACGTCTCCGAGGAAATAGAGCTTACGACCGATCTCGGCTTCCACGTGCTCGCGCTCATCGGAAACGAGGTCCCACTTGTTGAGCATGATCACGATCGGGCAGCCTGCGGCGTCGATTCGCTCCGCCAGACGCTGATCCTGGGCGGTGACGCCGCGGGTGGCATCGATCACCATGAGAGCGATGTCGGCATCGTCGATCGAGCGCAACGCCCGAACCAGGGAGTAGTACTCGGCCGAATCGTCGATCCGCGACCGGCGACGCATACCCGCGGTGTCGACGAAGATGACCGGCCCATCCTCGGTTTCCACCAGGGTGTCGACGGAATCCCGGGTGGTGCCGGCCATGTCGTGCACCACCGAGCGATCCTCGCCGACCAACCGGTTGAACAAGGTGGACTTCCCGACATTGGGTTGTCCGACGAGCGCAACTCGTGGAGGTCCACCTTCGCCGACCCGGCCGACCGGTTCGTCTTCGTTCACCGGTCGATATTCATCGGTGAGTGGAACCGAGGGAAGTCGAGCGATGATGTCGTCGAGGAGATCCCCTGCCCGCCGGCCGTGCAGGGCACTGACCGGTATCGGATCTCCGAGGCCGAGAGCCAGGAATTCCCATCGCTCGGTCTCGCGACGGTCGTTGTCGACTTTGTTGACCACAACCATCACCGGGACCTCGGCGCGTCGCAGCCAATTGGCGACCAATTGATCGTCATCGGTGACACCGACCGAACCGTCGACGACCATGACCACCAGGTCTGCACCACGCACAGCCTTTTCGACCTGGCGACTGACCTTGACGTCGAGATCGGATCCACCCGGGAGCCACCCCCCGGTGTCGACCAGGAGGAAACGCTGGCCCAGCCACACGGCTTCGCGCTCTTGACGATCGCGGGTGATGCCTGGACGATCCTCGACGATGGCGGCCTGTTCGCCGATGAAGCGGTTGAACAAGGTGCTCTTACCGACGTTCGGCCGGCCCACGATGACCACGGTGGAAAGTCGCTCGTCGCTCATCGGTCCGCCCCGCCCAAGGCCTGCCGCAACGAGATGCCGTCGGTGGGTACAACCTCGACCGGTCGCGGCAGATCGGCTGGTGTCGATCCATCGAGGAATCGTCCCTCCGACAGACAGACGTCGGGAAGCAGATACCGATGACCGGCAGGTTCATCGGACAGTGTCCGGATCAGATCTTCTCCCACCATCAAACCAGTGACGGCGGTGTTCCCGCCGAAGAACCGATTCTCGACCGGAATCACTCGAACATCGGACCGGCCGAGGGATGCCACGAGCGGACGCAGCACCATGGCCCCGTACTCGCCGGTGAGAATGCCGACGGGAGCCGATGGGCGTGCCCCGAGCCGCACGGGAACCGCCGCCGACGCCCTACCTGTTCGCATGGCCGTGTCGGCGGCCGGATTCCGCACCGCTCGGTAGCCCTCGGCCGGAGCTCCGTCCACCCAGGCGAAGAATCCGCTCTGGGGACGAGTGGGTTCGACGATTTCGCCATCGAACTCGGCCTGGAAGGTTCGCGCCATCCCGACTCCGTCCTCGTGCATGGCGAACCCCTCGTAGTGATCTGCCTCCGGAAAGGAGCGACCGGCCATGAGGTAGTACTCATCGGCGGCGAAGACCATACGTCGCCCGAGATTCCGGAGGAAGATCCGCTGCCAGGTCTCGACCAGGTCGACCACCAGTTCGGCCTCGGATCTGGTGTGCCGACGCATATCGGGTTCCTTGTTGAATCGACTGATCCCGAGAGGAACCACGGCGACGTGATGCAGGTCGGCGAAGCGATCCAGAACGTCCAGAAACGTGTTCTCGAGGACTGGACCGTCGTTGAGACCCGGGCAGACGACGATCTGACCGTTGACCTGGACTCCCTGTTCGAGGAGAAGTGTGAGCCACCTCAGACTGGGACCTCCGCGACGATTGCGGAGCAAACTGCTCCGAACGTCGGGGTCGGTGGCGTGGATACTCACGTGCAATGGTGACAAAGCCTCGGAGACGACTCGCTCCAGGTCCGACTCGGTGAAACGCGTCAAGGTGGTGAAGTTCCCGTAGAGGAAACTCAAGCGGTAGTCGTCATCCTTCAGATACAGAGATGAGCGCATTCCGGCTGGCAACTGATAGATGAAGCAGAACGGACAGTGGTTGTCACAGGTTCGAACCCGGTCGAAGACGGCGCTCGAAACTTCTGCTCCGAGGGGAACTCCGGAAGGCTTGATGATGTCGAGGTCCCATTCCAGGCCGGATCGGCGGATGCCGACGTTCACGTCCGGTTCATCGGAGAGCAAACGCCACTCGATGATGTCGCGGGGTACCACCCCGTTGAGGGTGACGATCTCGTCCCCGGGCTGGATTCCGGCTCGCTCGGCTGGTGAATCGGGAAGCACCGCGACGACGCGTGGCGATCGTTCACGAACCGACATGGGTCCAGGTTACCGGCGGCTTCTCGACTGCTCAGGCGTCTAACCTGATCCCGATGGAATCCGACGTCACTCGCGTTCTGCTGGCGGCACCGCGAGGATTCTGTGCCGGCGTCGAGATGGCGATCAAGGCACTGGCGTGGATGGTGCGGAGTTTCGAACCACCGGTGTACTGCTACCACGAGATCGTGCACAACAAGCTCGTGGTCGAACGTTTCGAGAAACTGGGCGTCCGCTTCGTGGACGACGTCGACAGCGTGCCCGAAGGCCGTCCGATCATGCTGTCGGCCCATGGATCGGCTCCCCAGGTGGTGGAAGCGGCCCGTCGACGCGGATCGGTGGTCATCGACTCCGTGTGTCCGCTGGTGACCAAGGTGCATCACGAGGTCAAGGTGCGTGCTGGGAAGGGCTACCGCATCGTCTACGTGGGTCATGAAGGCCACGAGGAGGCGGTCGGAACGATGGCTGTGGCGCCCGAGGCGATCTCGCGGGTCGAATCCATCGGCGAAGTGGATGCGCTTCCCGAATTCGACGAACCAGTGGCTCTTCTGGCCCAGACCACCCTGTCCCATCGTGATTGGGAAGGTGTGGCTCTGCGGGTGCGCGAGCGGTTCCCTTCGGTCTGGACGCCGGGCCGCAGCGATCTCTGCTTCGCCACCACCAATCGACAGTCGGCGCTCATGTCGATGGCTCCCCGCTGTGATGCCATCGTGGTCATCGGATCGGCCAATTCCTCGAACACCCGGGCCCTCGAACGACTGGCCCAGGAAGCCGGTTGCCAACGCGTCTTTCGAGTGAATACGGCGAGCGAACTACCCGGCGATCTGCACGGCACGGTCGGCGTGACCGCCGGAGCGTCGGCACCCGAGGAATTGGTGGAGGCCGTGATCGCCCGACTGGCGCCGCGAGACGGAGTCACCGAGATCCGCATCACCGATGAAGACGAGTACTTCCCCCCGCCGCGTCAGTTGCGCGACCTCCAGGTGGGAATCGAGATGGCCAGCACCGTTCTCAGCGGTGGTGATTGGTCTCGGCGCCCGCATGTCGACGATCGATCCCTGGCCGCCAGCGACGTGCTCGCGGCCCTCAGACCCTAGGAGACCCGTGCTGGATCCCACCTGGACCACGATTCGACTGTTCCTGCACGTTCTGTCGGCGACGATCTGGGTGGGTGGCCAGGTGGTTTTGGCCGGACTGGTGCCGGCTCTGCGGCGACACGACGCCACGGTCACCAAGGTGGCGGCCAGGGCCTTCAACCGCGTGGCATGGCCGGCATTCGGTGTGGCGGTGCTGACGGGAATCTGGAATCTGATGAGTGTCGACGTGACGACCACAGATTGGAGCTATCAGGTGACCGCATTGGTCCATGTTCTTCTGACGGGCGTTGCCGGGGCCGCTGC
>JBJTYE010000178.1:0-12533 GCA_046082625.1 Actinomycetota bacterium
CGAATGCTCAACGTTCCCTTCGCCATCGCTGATGCCACAGCTCTCACCGAGGCGGGATACGTCGGCGAGGACGTGGAGAACATTCTCCTGAAGCTCATCCAGGCCGCCGACTTCGACGTCAAGAAAGCCGAAACAGGAATCATCTACATCGACGAAATCGACAAGGTGGCACGCAAGAGCGAGAACCCGTCGATCACCCGCGACGTATCGGGAGAAGGTGTACAGCAGGCTTTGCTGAAGATCTTGGAGGGGACGGTCGCCTCGGTGCCCCCGCAGGGTGGTCGCAAACATCCGCATCAGGAGTTCATTCAGATCGACACCACGAACATTCTGTTCATCTGCGGCGGAGCATTCGCCGGGCTGGACAAGATCATCGAGCAACGCATCGGCCACAAGGGCGTCGGCTTCCACGCCAACGTTCGCACCAAGGCCGAGAAGAACACCGGAGATCTCTTCGCGCAGGTGCTCCCCGAGGATCTGTTGGCCTTCGGTCTCATTCCCGAGTTCGTGGGTCGCCTGCCGATGGTGGGCGCCGTTCACAACCTGGACCGTGCCGCCCTGATCAAGATCCTCACCGAACCCAAGAATGCGCTACTGAAGCAGTACCAGAAGTTCTTCGAATTCGAGGACGTGGAGCTGGAAACCACCCCCGAAGCCCTGGATGCCATCGCCGATCAGGCCCTGGCACGGGGAACCGGAGCACGCGGTCTGCGGGCCATCCTCGAAGAGACTCTGCTCAACGTGATGTTCGATCTGCCCGGTCGTGCCGACATCTCCAAAGTCGTGATCGACGAGGACGTGGTCCGTTCGAAATCGGCTCCGGCGCTCGTTCCGCGTGCTGCGGCTCGCGCGCCGCGGCCCCGGCGGGCCGCGAGTTGACCTAACCTTGGCAGTCGTATGACCTACCAGCAGGCGCTGGACTATCTCGACGCCCACGCCACCTACGAAAAGACCGGGCGCATCGAGTCACCTTCGCTCGAAACCATCACCCGGCTCTGCTCCCTGCTCGGCGACCCTCAGCACAGTGCTCCGGTCGTTCACATCACGGGCACCAATGGCAAGGGGTCGACGGCCCAGATGATCACCCGTCTTCTCATGGCCAGTGGTCTGCGCGTGGGTACGTATACCAGCCCGCATCTGGAGCGGGTGAACGAGCGTATGGCGCTCGACGGGATGCCGATTTCGGACGAGCACTTCGCCGAGCAAGTCGCCGCCATCGCCGACCTGGAGCTGCTGGGAGGGGTGCGACCCGGGTACTTCGACATCTGCACTGCAGCCGCATTTCGCTGGTTCGCTGACGAAGCGGTGGACGTCATGGTGATCGAGGTCGGACTGCTCGGCACGTGGGACGCCACCAACGTGGTCGATGCCCAGGTTGCGGTGGTCACCAATGTGGGTTTGGATCACACCGAATTCGCCGGCCCGACCGTGCTGCACGTGGCGCGCGAGAAGTCGGGCATCATCAAGAGGAACAGCATCGTGGTCAGCGGGGTCACCGATCCCGAGGTGGATGCAGTGTTGCGGAGCGCCGGAGGGGCTTCGTTCCTGGCACGGGGCGTGGATTTCGACGTGGACGTCAACCAATTGGCGCTGGGTGGGCGTCTCGTGTCGCTGCGCACGCCGACCACCATCTATCCGGAGGTGCTGGTGCCTCTGCACGGACGTCATCAAGCCGACAACGCGGCGATCGCAGTCTGCGCTGTCGAAGCTTTCTTCGCTCGCCCGCTCAGCGGCGATGTGATCGACGAGGCGATGTCACAGGTCGTCATGCCGGGGCGATTCGAGGTACTCGGTCATCAACCTCTGGTTATCGTCGATGGTGCCCACAATCCCGATGGTGCCGATGTCTGTTCCACCGTGTACTTCGAAGATTTCGATCCCTCCGGAGGGCGGATCCTGGTTGTGGGATGTCTGCGCGGTCGGGATCCCTCGGCCATGTTGGGGGCGTTGCGCGCCGACGACTTCGATCGAGTGCTGTGTTGCACGGCGCCGTCACCGCGCGGATTGGCGGCTGCGGAACTGGCCCGAGCAGCGCGTCTCATGGGGTGCGAGAACGTGATGGAATTCTCCACGGTCGAAGAAGCGCTCGGAGCGGCTCTCGATCAAGCCGGTTCGGACGACGCGATCCTGGTGACCGGCTCGCTCTACGTGGTTGGGGCCGCCCGGTCGCGCCTGCGTTCCGTCTTGCCGTAACGGTAGGCTAGTCAGTCATGTCCGATCGAACTCTCGTCCTGCTCAAGCCCGATGCCGTGGAGCGCGGTCTGGTGGGCACCATCGTCTCTCGCTTCGAAGCAAAAAGTCTGAAGGTCGTGGCCATGGAACTGCGAACCCTCGATCGCGACACCTTGGCACGGCACTACGAAGAACACGTGGGCAAGGGCTTCTACGCCGATCTCGTGGAGTTCATGTCACGAGGTCCCGTGGTGGCCATGGTCCTCGAGGGGCCGGAGAACACCTGGGAAGTGGTGCGCTCGATGATGGGGGCCACGAATCCCCGCACGGCCGCTCCCGGGACCATCCGTGGCGACCTCGGCATCCTCTTCACCGAGAACCTCGTGCATGGGAGCGATTCCCTGGCATCTGCGGAGCGCGAAATCACCATCTTCTTCCCTGCTCTGTAACCTTTCCGTGTCGAGCCCGCCCCGGCGGGATTCATTGTTGTAGGAGGCTCTGGCCATGGCCCGCAGTAATCCGCTGGCCCTCGGGCGAGACATCGCCATCGATCTGGGGACGGCCAACACGCTGATCTACGTGCGGGGCCTCGGGGTCGTGCTCAACGAACCCTCGGTGGTGGCGGTCGACGTGTCCGACGGACGCCCGGTGGCAGTGGGGGCCGAAGCCAAGCGCATGATGGGCCGGACACCGGGTCACATCCAGGCCGTTCGACCTTTGAAGGACGGAGTGATCGCCGACTTCGACGTTTGCGAGAAGATGCTGCGCTATTTCATCCAGCAGATCCACAGCAGTCGTTGGAGCAAGCCGCGCATGGTGATCTGCGTTCCGTCGGGAATCACCGGGGTCGAACAACGTGCGGTCCAGGACGCTGCCGAATACGCAGGAGCTCGGAGACCCGTGCACATCATCGAGGAACCCATGGCTGCGGCCATCGGTGCGGACCTGCCGGTCCACGAACCGAGCGGCAACATGATCGTCGACATCGGAGGTGGCACCACTGAAGTTGCGGTCATCTCATTGGGAGGCATCGTGACCGCTCAATCGTTGCGGGTCGCCGGGGACGAGCTGGACGAAGCGGTGGTCTCCTATCTGAAGAAGGAGTTCTCCTTGGCAGTGGGCGAGCGTACGGCCGAGGAGATCAAGATCCAGATGGGCTCGGCGTGGCCCTTCGAGCAGGAAATGACCGCGGAGATCCGCGGTCGAGATCTCATCAGTGGGTTGCCGAGGACGATCTCGCTGTCGACCGATCACGTGCGCGAAGCCATCGCCGAACCGGTGGCCGCGATCATCGACTCCGTCCGAACGACTTTGGACAAGACCCCTCCGGAACTGGCGGCCGACATCATGCACGAAGGCATCACCATCACTGGTGGCGGTGCTCTCCTGGCGGGGATCGACCGACGACTGGCTCACGAAACCGGTATGCCGATCAACATCGCGCCGGATCCGCTGTTCTCGGTCGTGATCGGGTCGGGTCGCGCTCTCGAGAACATCGAGATGATGCGCGGCCTGCTCTCACAGAGCGACGAGTTGGGTTGAGGTAGAACGCATGCCGGCTTACTCGGTGAGCCGACGCCGGACGATCGCAATCCTGGCGTTGACGTCCTTGCTGCTGATCACTCTCGACGTCCAGGACAACTTCCTCGCCACCGGTGCCCGGAGGTTCTTCGCCTTCGTCTTCGAACCGATCCAGGATTCGGCTCGGGTGCTCACCCGTCCGGTGGAGAACGCCTGGCGTAGCTTCACCGACTACGACGATCTCGCCGCCGAGAACAAGATCCTGCAGGATCGCCTGGACCAGCAGGAGGGGGCCTTCATCGCCGCTCTGGCGGTCGTTCGCGACGCCCAGGAACTCCTGGCGCTCAACGGCATCGACAACCTGGCCGATGTCTCGTCCATCACCGCTCAGGTGGTGGGCGGTTCCCCATCGAACTTCTCCCAGATCGTCGAGATCAATCAGGGTTCAGATCGCGGATTGCGCGTCGGAATGCCGGTGGTGAATGCCGCCGGCATCGTCGGAAAGATCACCGAAGTCTTTCCCGGGCGAGCACTGGTGATGTTGGCCACGGATGTGAGATACGCCATTCCCGTCCAGGTCGTCAACGTCCCCGAGAGCGAGGCCCCGACGACGACCACGACGAGTACGACGACCACGACGACCACGAGCACGACGAGCACCACGGTGGCGCCGTCCACCGGTACGACGACGGCGGTTCCGGGTGTCACGACGTCGATCGGGGGTGTGGCCACCGTCCCGACCATCGTGCCCACCCAGCCCGCGAGTACATCGGCACCTCCGGCGCCCGGCACCTTGGCTCCGGTGTCCTCGATCGACATCGACGAACTTCCGATCGCCGAGACCGGTGCTTTCAGAGGCCGGGGACCGGATCGGGCGCCCATCGTGGAATTCATCGATCAGAATTCCCGATTCGGCGAGATCAGGGTGGGGGCACTGGTCATCACCTCGGGCGGCGCGGCCAGCTTGGCACCACGGGGCATCGTGATCGGTCGGGTGATCAAGATCACCGAGCGGGTCGGGACGGCGGGAGCCGTTCTGGAGGTTCGGATGACAGCACGATTGTCCGTGCTGAACTTCGTGCGCGTTCTGCTCTATCAGCCGATCGCCGCGGAGTAGCCATGATCGATCTCTTGAACAGGCCGATCGTGCGGCTCATCCTGATCGGTGTTCTGGCGCTTCCCGTGCAGACGACGCTGTTCGCCGACGTCAAGTTCTTCGGAGTCGCCGCCCAGGTGATGTTGTGCTTGGCGGTCGCCGCCGGGGTGACCGGCGGTTCTGAGAGTGGAGCCGTGGCCGGGTTCATCTTCGGTTTGCTCTTCGATCTGGTGCTCTCGTCTCCGCTCGGCATGTTGTCATTGCTGTACGGTCTCGCCGGTTTCATCGCCGGATACGCCCACTCCCGTACGATGGCCAGTCCGCGATGGCTGAATGCATTGGTCGTCGGGGGTGTGAGTTCGGTGGCGACCCTGGCCCAACCCGTGCTGGCGAATTGGGTGGGCGTGGAGGGATGGATCAGCACCGGACTGGTCAAGGTGGTTCTCATCGTGGGTGGTCTGAACGCCCTGTTCAGTGTGATCGCCGTTCCCGTGGTCCGCTGGGGATTGGCGATCAAACGACGGGAGCGTCTGGCCCTGTCCGGGGACGTCTTCTTGTGACTCGCGTGTCCGCGGACTCGACTCGAGCCCCAGTGACGTCCGATGATTCCGAACCTGTGACAGGCTTGACACATGGACGCCGATAAGCGCTCGTCTCGCTTCGCCGCGCTCGGCGTTGTGGTGTCGGTGCTGATGGTGGCTCTCGGTCTGCGGCTGTGGTTCCTCCAGGCCGTCGATGCTCCCGCCCTCGAACTGCGCGTCCAGGCCAACAAGACCCGAACGGTCAAACTCCTACCGGAGCGAGGTCGCATCTTCGACCGCGAGGGACGGATCCTGGCCGATAACGAACGACTTCTGACCGTGACCCTCGATTGGGACGTCATGCGCCGGGACGAGGATCGCCTGGAGCTCTTCGAGCGCCTGGCCCCCATCCTCGACGTCCCGTTCAGCGATTTGGAGGATCGCTACCAGAGTGGTCGCTACAGCCCCCTGTTGCCGATGCCCTTGCTGGAGGGAGTCAGCGAAGACGTCGCCATCTATCTCATCCAGCGAATCGAGGACTTCCCGGGTGTCGATGTGACCGAGGAATGGCGTCGGGAGTATCCCTTCGCTCCGATCGCCTCACACGTGGTGGGGTACCTGGGCGCCATCACCCAGAACGATGCGGCGCAGTATCTGGAACAGGGCTACGACCTGAACGAGCGGGTCGGGCAGTTCGGGGTCGAGAAGGTCTTCGAGACGTATCTGCGGGGCACGCCGGGATTCGTGAAGTACGAAGTGGACTCACGGGGAACCATCCTCGGCGTGGTCGAACAGAAGGAGCCGATCCCGGGCAACGACTTGCAACTCGCGATCGATCTGGATTACCAGCAATTCGCCGAGCAGGCGCTCGAGACGCAGATTCGCCTGCGGCGTTTCGAGGAGATCTGCCAGGCGCGGGTACCGGTCAAGGACGAGAACGGCAACGTGGTGAAGGACGAGACCGGGCGGACCGTGACCGAGTCGGCCAAGCCGTTCGTGACCTTCACCGACGAGAACGGCCAGCCCGTGACGCGCGAGATCCCGGATTGCGCCAACTACAAGTCTCCAGCCGGGTCCACCGTGATGATGGACTACTCGAACGGTCAGGTCCTGGCCATGGCCAGCTATCCGACCTTCGACAATCGTTGGTTCAATGCCCAGATCTCGGGAGACAAGTTCGCCCAGATCTTTCCGCGGACCGAGGATCCCGATCAGTCCATCCTGGTGAATCGGGCCATTCAAGGGCAGTACAACCTGGGTTCGAGTTTCAAACCTTTCGTGGCCTATGCCGCTCTCGTGACCGGGCAATTGGCCGGACCGACAGGTGTCGGAGCCGCCTACACATACACGGACCAGGGGCAGTACGAGATCTCCGCTCTTACGGCCCTGCGGGCCCGGACTGGCAACAGCAACGAGGACGAGATCAACGACTTCTGCACGCGGAACAAGTGCTTCTATCGCAATGCCATTTGCGGGGGAACCGGCAAGCCCTGTCGGTACGGTCCGGTGAACGTGGAGGACTCGCTGGCGGTGTCCAGCGACACCTTCTTCTACAAGATCGGCGACGAGATCTTCGAGCAACGCGGTGGTGCTCCGATTCTGCAGGAAGAGGTGCGCAAGTTCGGCTTCGGAAGTCGAACCGGTATCGACCTTCCCTACGAGACTTCCGGACGAGTGCCGGACGGGACCACCAAGAGACAACTGGTGGAAGCTGGTGCTCTGGCCGAGGGCGAAGTGCCCGAGTACTTGGTGGGTGACAACATCCAGCTGTCGATCGGACAGGGTCTGCTCGCAGCATCGCCCATTCAATTGGCGGTCGCCTATGGAGCACTCGGGAACGGAGGCGATGTGAACCGGCCGCTGATCGCCTTGGCCCTTCTCGAACCCGGCACACCCAATGCTCTCGAAGTAGGGCGCGTCGATCTGACCCAGGCCAAGGTGGCTCTCGATCTCGGGGCCAAGAACACGATTCGCAGCACGCCGATCCCGGCCGAGATCAGGGATCCCATCCTGCGCGGACTCTCCCGGGTGATCACCGGACCGGGCGTGACCTACGACTACTACCACGCCACCACTGGTGAGCGACTGTTCTCCAGGTTCCCGTACGAGCGTTTGCCCATCGCCGGCAAGACCGGAACCGCCCAGGGTGCTGCCAGCCTTCCGTGGAACGACTCGTCGGCTTTCGCGGCATTCAGTCTCGATCCCAATCAACCCATCGTGATCTCGGCCTATCTCGCGAAGGCCGGCTACGGATCACGAGCCGCGGCCCCGGTGGTCAAGTGTCTGTTCTTGGCGTATCTGGGAGAGGCGAGAATGAGCGCGGTTCTACCCTCGAATCCGCTCAACCTCACGTCGACTCTGGCCGCTCCGGAGCGCAAACTTCCCGACGGACGGTGTTTGGCCGGGGCCAACTTCGGGGGACGGGACTGATGGGAGTACCGATTCTCAAACGACGACCGGACTCCGGATTGGGAAACGTCCGGTCCAGTGGAGGCGCGCCCCGCCACAACATCGATTGGACGATGTTGGTCCCGGTGTTCCTCCTGAGCATCATCGGTGTCTTCTGCATCTACAGTGCCACGTTCTGGAAAGTCGAGGGCGACCCGTATTGGTTCACCGTGCGGCAGGTGGTGTATCTGGTGATCGCCGCGGTGGTGCTCATCGCCGTCATGACCTTCGACTACACCTTGCTGCGCGAGCGGGCCTTCTTCCTCTACGGCTGCGTGATCGTGGCGTTGTTGCTCGTTCTGTCGGTGGGGGCGTTGCGCGGCGGTGCCCGCTTGTCCTTCGACTTCGGATTCCTTTCGTTCCAGCCGGCCGAATTCGCCAAACCGTCGATCCTGCTGGCGTTGTCGGCCTACGTGAGCGAGAACCGTGACCAGAGCCTCGATTACACCCAGTTCGTTCGCGGTTTGATCATCATCGGAATTCCGACGTCGTTGATCATCGTGCAACCCGACCTCGGTTCGGCCTTCGTGATCATCATCGGGTCTCTGGCGATTTTCGTCATGGCCGGAGCCAAATTCAGATACTTGGCCCTGATGACGGCGTTGACCGTGGTGACCGTGGCGGCATCGGCCGCAGCCGGCATCGTCGACCGCTATCAACTTCGGCGCATCGAGGCCTTCATCAATCAGAACTCCACGGACGAGGATCTCGAGCGTTTCGTCTTCCAAGTGCGCTACGCGAAGCGCGCCGTGTCCACCGGAGGCTGGTTCGGCAAGGGCTATTTGGATGCGCCACTCACCAACGGCAAGTTCGTGCCCGTGCAGCAGAGCGATTTCATCTTTTCGGCGGTTGCCGAGCAGTTCGGCATGATCGGAGCGGGAACCGTCCTCGGCCTGTTCGGACTGCTGCTCTTCCGCATCTGGCGGGTGGGCCACATGAGCAAGGACATGTTCGGCACGTACCTCTGCGTGGGAATCTTCGGGGTGGTGGCGTGGCACGTCTTCCAGAACATCGGGATGACCATGGGCATCGTCCCGGTCACCGGCGTTCCTTTGCCCTTCGTGAGCTACGGCGGTTCGTCCTTGGTGGCCTTCGCCATCATGATCGGGCTGGTCGAGAGCGTCCACATGAGGCGCCTGCGCTAGTGGAATTCCGACCCGGTTATCCACAGGTTCGGACTGTCATCAGACCGTAATACGAGGGGATCACCGGTAGGATCAAAGGGTCATGTCATCGCTCTGGCCGCGGATCGAACCGCTCCTGGCGAAGGTGCGCAAACCAGCCCGTTACATCGGTTGCGAGGATGGGGCCATCGAACCCCGGCACAGTCCGGACAAGGTGGCCTGGCTCCTGGCATATCCGGACGTCTACGAGGTCGGACTGCCCAATCAAGGGCTCCAGATCCTCTACGAAATCCTGAACGAGCGCCCCGACGCCGTTGCCGAACGTACTTACGCGCCCTGGGTGGATCTCGAGGCCCTGCTCCGGGAGCGGGGGATTCCGCTGTTCTCCCTGGAGACCCACCGATCGGCCGAGGCCTTCGACGTCCTGGCCTTCAATGTGTCGGCCGAGCTGGTCTACACCAACGTGCTCAACATGGTGGATCTGGCCGGGGTGCCCGTCCGGGCCGAACGCCGTGGCGAGACCGACCCGCTGGTGATCGTCGGGGGACATGCGGCGTTCAATCCCGAGCCACTGGCCGACTTCGTCGATGTCGCCGTGCTCGGCGAAGGTGAGGAAGTCGTCGGAGAGATCACCGCGGTCGTGCGTGACTGGAAAGCCTCGGGACGGACGCCGGGATCGCGCCATGCGGTCCTGCGCGCCCTGGCCAGAGTTCCGGGTGTCTATGTTCCGTCGCTCTACGACGTCGAATATTTCGACGGCTCGGTGCGTTCCATCACCCCGCGGTATCCCGATGTTCCCGAGCGAGTGACCAAGCGAACGGTCTCCGACCTGGGGGCGTGGGACTATCCCCGCCGGCCATTGGCTCCGCTGACCGAAGTGGTCCACGATCGATTGGCCGTCGAAGTCTTCCGCGGCTGCACCCGTGGATGCCGCTTCTGCCAAGCCGGAATGATCACCCGCCCGGTTCGCGAACGCCCGGCCGAACAAGTGCGCACCATGGTCACCGAAGGTCTGCGGCGTACCGGGTACAACGAGGTGAGCCTCACATCGTTGTCGACGGCCGACTTCAGTGGCATCGAGGGACTGGTCTCGACTCTGGTTCCCGATCCGACCGCCTGCGGTTCGCCGACCATCAGCCTTCCCTCCTTGCGGGTCGACGCCTTCACGGTCGGCCTGGCCGACAAAGTCGCCGGTGGCCGGCGCAGCGGACTGACATTCGCCCCCGAGGCCGGAACCTGGCGCCTGCGAACGGTGATCAACAAACTCATCACCGAATCGGACCTCTATGGTGCCGTCGAGTCGGCGTTCTCGTCCGGCTGGACCCGGACCAAGTTGTACTTCCTCACCGGTTTGCCGACGGAGACCGACGTCGACACCCGCGGGATCGTGGATCTGGCCGCCGGTTGCGTGGACATCGGTCGTCGATACTCCAAGAAGGCCAATGTCACCGTCAGCGTGGGCGGCTTCGTGCCCAAGGCTCATACTCCGTTTCAGTGGTTCGGCCAGAACGGCGTGGACGAACTGCGCCGCAAGATCGGACTGGTCCGCGAGGCCGCTAGCAAGGTCAAGGGCGTGAACGTGAAATGGCACGATCCGGCGGCGTCGCTGGCCGAGGGAATCGCCAGCCGTGGCGATCGCCGGGTGGGCGCGGTGATCGAGAGAGTGTGGCGGGCCGGGGGAGTGTTCCAGGAGTGGTCGGAGTTCTTCGATCTGGGTCGATGGACCGAGGCCATGGCCGCCGAAGGACTGTCGGTCGACCACTTCGTCACCCGTCATCGCGCCGAGGACGAGGTCTTCCCGTGGCACCATCTTTCCGCCGGCCTGCACAACGATTTCCTGTGGCAGGACTGGCGGGCGGCTCTGACCGAGTCGGGCCTCGAGGACTGCCGCTGGACCCCGTGTTACGACTGCGGTGTGTGCACCGGCGACGGGCTCGAACACGTGGTGGCTTCTCCGGTTCCGCCGGCCGGTGGCAGCCAGGGAACGGGCCAGGATCTCGCTCGTGGCGGTGCCGTCCCGGTGTCGATTCGCACCCCCGGTTCCGTGGGAGCGCTGTCATGACCACTCGACTACGACTGAGCTACATGAAACTCGGCAAGGTGCGTTTCACCGGCCACCGCGACGTGGCGCATCTGTGGGAGCGGGCTTTACGCAAGGCGCAGATTCCGGTGGCCGTGTCGGCAGGATTCACGCCGCGGCCGCGGTTGGCTTTCGGCCTGGCCCTTCCGACCGGCGCCGAATCCCTGATCGAATTGCTCGACGTCATCGTCGATGTCGATACCGACGATCTGCGCGGCCAACTGGATGACGTCGTCGAACGCTTGTCGGCGGCCCTGCCCATGGGCCTGGACGTGACCGACGCCTGGCTCCCCGGCGACGGGATCGAGTCGTTGCAGGAAAGCGTGGTGGCCTCGTCATGGTCGATGCTGCTCGAAGGCTCGAACGTTCCCGAGGCCGTGATGGAGTTGGAAGCATCGTCGGCGACGTACCTGGAACGCGAGCGCAATGGTGAGCGATTCATCGACGACGTTCGTCCGTCCATCCTCGCCCTCACCGTGGTGGACGCCGAACGGTGGATCGATCGGACTTCGTCCGAGACCGATCCGGTGACGGCGGTCGAAGTCATGTTGAGCACGTCGGGTCGGGGTGTGCGCCCCACCGAATTCGTCGAAGTTCTCCTGTCCACGAGTGACCCTTGGGATCGCTTGCGGCGGGTCGTCCGTACCAATCAATGGATCGAGCGGGAGGGCCAGCGCGTGGACGTACTGGCCGACCGTGCCGTGTGTTCCGTCGGGAGTGCACGGGAAAGGAATTCCTCATGAACGACAATTTCTCGGAGCAGAACACTCCGGAATCACATCCACCCGTCGCCGAACCGGACCGATCCGGAGAGAACGAGGTTCGGACACCGGGTTCGACCGGCCCCAAGAAGCGGCGCCGTGGTTCACGTGGCGGTCGCAACCGTTCCGGCCCCCGACCGGCGGAAGGTGGGACGGCCCCGAGTCGCTCTCTTTCTGCGCCGGTGACCGAGGTCGAGTTGCCCGAACGTCTCAGCGAAGGTCGCCCCGACGCGGACGCCGCAGAGCGGGCTCTGGTGCCCCGACCGAAGATCGGCGACACCCGACCGGCACCTCCGCCGGTGGCCCCGAGTGTGACGATGCCCGGTGGAACGCGGGTCGGCGGACCGAAGCCAGTGGCCAAGCGCAAGCCGGTCGAACCCGTGGCCAAGAACGAGCAGTCCCCGAAATCCGAGGGAGGGTCCGGCTCGGCCAAGAAGAAGCGACGTCGCGGCACGCGTGGCCGTACCGATGCGCGACCGGTGGCGGAAGTCCAGACGGCCGAGCGGCGGCGCGGACGGGAGCGGAACGGTCGGCCCATCGGGCGGTACTTCATGTGCGTCCAGGTCCGTGAGAACCTCACCCAGGTGGCAGTGATGGAGGGTCGCAGCCTCATCGAGCACTACGTGAGCCATCCGGCCGACGACATCGGACAGATCCACGGCAACATCTACGTCGGCCGGGTGCAGAACGTACTCCCGGGTATGGAAGCCGCCTTCGTGGACATCGGCACGCCGAAGAATGCCGTCCTCTATCGCGGCGATGTGCAGTACGACGCCGAGGACATCGTGGACAGCGAGCCGCGCATCGAGC
>JBJTYE010000179.1:0-9887 GCA_046082625.1 Actinomycetota bacterium
CAGGATTTGAACCTGTGACCTTCGGGTTATGAGCCCGACGAGCTACCTGACTGCTCCACCCCGCGGTGAAATGTCGAGTGTACGACCCGGCCGCCTCAACCCCAACTACGCTCACCTCGTGGGTCTGTTCAAGCGGGGTCCGAAAGGGGCGGTGGCTGTCGAACTGGCGGCACTCCGCCAGCAGGTCGCGGCTCTCCAGGCCCAGCTCGATGACGTCACAGCACACAGCATCGAGACCCAACAGAAGGGTCGGGACCTGACAACCCAGATCGGGGCCCTCGAGGCCCGCATCACCCAGGTCGGCTCGGAGATCACCAATCAATTGGGTGAACTCTCCGGTGACATCGAGGGCATCGAACGCCGCACCTCGGAACTGGCCGACAACGTGAGTGCTCTGCCCAAGGACATGGACGTCCTGCGCCACGATCAAGAGGAACTGGCGCGTGAACAGGCCCGCTACCAGATCGCCTTCCGCCAGGACCTCGCCGAGGCCATCGAGACTCTGAAGAAGCGCCCGTAGTCCGGGCGACGTCTCTACTGACCCGTCAACAACGTGAGCGCCCGGGAGATGAGCTCCTCGGCCTGCTGAACTTTGGACTGATACGTCCCAAGGTCTCCGGATCGAAGGGCCACATCGGCCTCGTCGAACAGCACTTCGGCTTCACGCAGCAGTTCGGCCGGATCGTCGGATGTCGATCCGGTTCCACCGGGCTCCGGCACCCCGCCCGAATCGCCGCCGGTGTCTCCACCACTGTCCCCACCGGTCTCGCCGTCGGATCCGGAATCGGGCGATGGAGCCGACTCGTCGAGAGCGAATTCCCCGAGATCGATGTTCGCACCCGGGAAGAGCCGGTTCACGGCCTCGGACAAGGTGTCGCCGATGACCGACCGGCCGTCGTACCAGGCCAACACCCGTCGCACGAACACCTGTCGAGATCCGGCATCATCGGGCCGGACGAAGAGTGGCTGGATCCAGATCAGACCATCACCGATCGACACCAGCTGCAACTGGCCGAGGATGACGCGCGAGCCACGCTGGTCGAGGAGAGTGATCACCGGAGCGATCTCCGGGTTGCTGCTCAACTCGGCGGCCACCGTGGCCGGACCTTCGGTGAGCGTTCCCTCGTACTTGTACACGGTGATCTGGCCGTAGGTCGCCGGATCACTGGACACCACCATGACGGCGCGCAGTTCCTTACGGGTGTCGTCGGCGGAGAAGGGAACGAAAGGCCGCAACAGCGAGAAGGTGGGTTCGACATCGTCGCCCGAACTCTGGGGCGGATGAAACAAGGTGTAGTACGGCTCGAACCGAGCCACATTGGCGTCGGCCACGTCACCGGTGTTGGCCTGCTGAGCCTCGTCCACGAGAGCCACGTCAGCCGTCGACGCCGCCAGTTCCGGCTCCCGTTTCACGGCCTGCGCCACGCTCCAGGCCGAGTCGCGGTTGAAGAACTGATCGGCGTTGTCGAACTGATACCGACCGTACAGATTGGTCTGGACTCGGAAGAGATCCTCGGGATACCGGAAATGCTCGCGCAGCGACGTCGGCACCTTGTCGGCTGGGGTGAAGAGTCCCGGGAAGGCCTTCGACCAGGCCCGAACGATGGGATCCATGGGATCGACCACGTAGAGCGTCACCGATCCGTCGTAAGCGTCCACCACGGCCTTGACACTGTTGCGCACGTAGTTGAACGAGTGCTTGAGACCCGAACCCGGTGTCAGGTTGTCGGTGTTTGCCTGCTGGGCGTACGGGTATCGCGACGTGGTCGTGAAGGCATCCACGACCCAGTACACGCGACCCTCGTCGACCACCGGATACGGATCGGCATCCAAGTGAAGAAAAGGGGCCAACTTGGTGACCCGATCGCGTACGTCGCGAATGTGGATCAGGCGCGAATCATCTTTCACCAAACTGGATCCGAACAGGTTGAACTCGCTGAAGTGCAGAGCGAAGGCCAGGCGACGAAGGGTCGAGTTCAGCTCGACCCCACCTTCTCCCTGATAGGGCTCCGCCTCGGTCTCCGGGCAGGCTTGCTCCACCTGATCGGTCTTCACGATGGCGTAACCGGGTTGCTGGGTGCCGACGTACAACTGCGGATTGTCAGCAGGAATCTCGTCGTAGATCGGACGTCCATCGCTGGTGACTTGGCTGGCGCTGGCGGCCACGACGCCGCAACCGTGGGTGTAGATCAAATGGCGCGACACCCACGTCTTGTTGGGGATGCCTTCAGGGTTCAGTTCACGCGCCGCCACGAAGGCCTGTTGCCGGCGACCGGCGATCTCGTAGCGATCGACATCCAGATCATTGATCGAGTAGAAGGCGAACAGGCCCTCGTCGAGGGCGAAACGATCGCGCATCTCGCTGATGTCGAGAAGCCTCGTGTCGGCGAGTGGAGTCGGATCGGCCGTCACGTCTGAACTCGACACCTCTCCGGCAGTCACCGAGACCACTTCGATCTCGTCGATACCCATCGCCGCCTGCGTGGCGGAGATGTTGTCCCCGATGTAGGGACGCTCCCGGGTGGTCACGTTCGGCTGGACGATGAATCGCTGCACCACGGCCGGATAGATGTTGCCGGCCACCACCGCCTCCACGGCCCACAGTGCCATCGACAGCAAAGGGAACCGCCATCCGCCCCAGCGGATTCCAGCGAGGAAGAGCACCGCCACCAACAGGCTCACCATGATCAGCAAATTGATCGCCGGGAGTTCGGCCTTCACATCGGTGTAGGTGGCGCCCTGCACCACGCCGCGGCTCGAAACCGTCAATTCGAATCGCTGCAGCCAGTAGTCCGCGGCCTTGATCAGTGCCAGAAGCGCGAAGAGGATGCTCAGTTGGACTCGCGCCCCGCGAGTGATGCGCTCACTCGGTGTCTGGATGCGGATCGCACCGTTGACGAAGTGCAGAGCCGCCGTCAACATGGTGATCAGCACGAGTGCCGCGAACGCCCAATCGATGACGAAGGTCAGGAACGGGAGCCGGAAGACGTAGAAGCCCACGTCCACGTCGAAGAGTGGATCGCTGGTGCCGAAGGACTGCGAATTGCGGAACAGCAACCATTCCTGCCATTGCGCGATGGCAGGCAAACCGACCATGAGGCCGAAGACCACCGAAACCGCCAACCGCAACAAGCGGGTACGGTTTCCGACCAGCAAGCGGTATCGCTCCACCACTTCGCGTTCCGGACCGACGGGCAGGTCGGAGGGACCCAACCGCTCGGCCAGAGTCAGGCTGATGAAGGCCACCGCTGCGAAGCCGAGACTGAAGAACGCCCCCAAGAAGGCCTTGGAGCCGAGCGAGGTCCAAAAGACCGACGACTGGTCGACCGAGCCGAACCACAAGAGGTCGACATAGAAATTGGCCAAACTGCGGGCCGACAAGAACAACGCCACGATCGCGCCCACGACCACCAGGAGAATGATCCGCCCCTTCGATGCCCAATCGGGCCGACGGGACTGGGGACGACGACGACCGCCGGGTAGATCCGAGGATGGTCTCACGACTGCAGACTAGTTGTCGCAGGGAATCAGGGCACATCGGCACCCCGGATGAGCCGGAGCGTGAGTGTGACCAGTGGGGAACTCCGCCCCACCTGCGACCGCGCCGGCCAAGGAATTGTCCTCGGCGTCCGAACATGCCGGACCGTCGGGATCGACCATCCAGCAATACGACCGCGACTCCTCGAGAACCGCACGCGCTCCGAGCCCATGAGCGGTGAGGGCCAGATCTTCGACGTGCTCGTCCACGAACTGGTTCTTCCACTCCCGATAGATCGACCGCACGAGCGAAGCCAATTCGGCGTTGCTTCCCGAAGCCTGCGAGATGCTGCGACTCAAACGCTCACGCAAAGGAGCCACGATGGTGGCCACGACCGATTCGTCGATGTCGTGCCGACGTCCCTCGATCCGTTGGGCGAGCTCGGCTTTCGATCGATCGCTGAGTGTCGAAGCTCCGGCCATGGCCGCCGAGTTCAGCAAGGAATCGAGGGCCTTGATGAACCGTGCCCCATGTTCGGCCTTCGAGCCCGCCAGAGCCTCGAGAGTCTTGACCGGCTGCTTGCCGCGCAAAGTGTCGAGAATCTGGTTCTGCTCATCGGCGAGGACCCGTTTGATCTTCCGACTCATGTCGAGAATGATCGGGACCAGCACCTCCTGGCGCGTGGCGAAACATTCGGTATCGGTACGCACCGGAGTCACCGCCCGAGGTGTCGTCGCTTCGGCGACTCGTGCCACGACCTCTCGAGGAGCCTCAGCAATAGGCTCCTCGGCCACCTTCATGGCGGCGTCCTTGGCCACGATGTCGGTGCTGGACCTTCGCAAGCGAGCGAAGATGTCGTCCGCACTGGCAACTGCCGACTTCTGAGTGATGATCGGCGCGTCCTCGGGTTCGCCGGTGACGGCTGATCCACCAGGGGCCGGCTCGGGATCCGTCCGGGCGAACAACGGCACCACATTGGATGTCGGCGGACTCGCCGGGGGTGCCTCGAGTTCGGACACCACGTCGTCGTCCAGGACTGCGTCATCGACGGCCGTGTCATCGAGATCTGCGTCATCGAGGGCTGAGTCCACGGCATCTCTCGACGTGTCGGCGATCGGCGGGACGGGTTCCCGTGGAGCCATGATGGGCGCCGCGGGGCGAACGATGTCGGCGCTGCGGTCCTCATCCTGGTCGTACGGAACATAGGACGGCGCCGACGACGTCGCCGGACGAATGGCTTCGGTTCGTTCGACCTCGTCGGCCTGCACGATGACCGGCACCGGCCCGGTCGTGGGGGCCAAATTGATGAACTCAGTGGGCTCGTCGGAAGACTCCGACACATCGCGCAAGACGTCCTCGGTGGCGGTGCGCGCTCGTTCGAAGGCCTGGACCAAGCGATCACGACCGTGGAAGAGATCCTCGAGTTGCTCCCTGGCCATCTCTCGGCGCCGGGCGACGTCGGCCAGCACTCGTTCGCGATAGGCCCGAGCCTCGTTGACCATGTCCCGGCCCTGTTGCTTGGCCATGAGAACTTCGGCCTCGGCATCCGACGTGGCATCTTGACGACGTCGCGCGCAGTCGAGTTCGGCCTCTTCGCGCAACCGCGCTGCTTCCTCGCTCGCTTCGCGGATCAACTTCGCGGCCGACTCCTCGGAGCGGACCTTGATCTTGTGCGCCGCTTCTCGCGCCGTTTGCACGATGCGGGCCGTCTCCTCGCCCAGAAGTTCGGCCACCGTGTCCTCGGTGATCTCCGGGTGGAACGTGGCACCCCCATTGGGCCGATCGGCCAACTCGCGCTCGAGGAAGACGACTCGCTCCTGCAGCCGCGTCAATTCCGCCGAGACCATCCGGAGGAAATCTCGAACTTCGTCCTGGTCGTAGCCTCGCCGACTGGGCGTGAAGGACGCGCCAGCAACCGCCATCGGAGACGACGGATCAGGACGCGAAAACGACAGAACCACGAGGGCATGGTACGAAAGATCTGTGGATAAAGGGTGGCAATCAGGACCGAGCGGTCGCGTCAGCCCTGCTCGGAGGCGCCACCCCTCCCAACTCCACCAACGCATCGATGGCGTCGTCGAGAGTCCCGACGACGATGACCACCACATCGTCACCGGCGATACGCCGGATCTCCTCGATCGCCGGCTCCCCCTGGGACTCCGGCACGATGAAGTAGCGAACACCCGATTGCTTCACGGCCACCAGCTTTTGGACCAGGAATCCGATGGGTCCGACCTCCCCACCGGCGCTGATGGTACCCGTGGCCGCCACACCGCCCGACGGCATCAGGTCTCCCGGAGTCAGAAGATCGATGAGAGCCAAGGTGAAGGACAATCCCGCCGACGGACCACCGATACTGGCGGTGTCGATATCGATGTCGAAGGGCAGGGAAACGGTGCGCGTATCCCGAGGGTTGAATCCGATCAGCGTCCGGTTCGGATCTTCGGGGCTCGCCAACAATTCGACGTCGACCCGACGCTCGGTCTCTTCTTGGTCGAAGGAGCGGACGACGAGTTCGGCGACGTCGCCCGGGCGAGCCTGTGACAGGACCTCGCCGAGGTCGGACACCTTGTCGATGCGAACCGACCCGCGACCGACATCGACGCTCACGATCACATCACCGATCTCGAGAACGCGGCAGGCACGGCGGTCCGGGGCATCCTCCGGACACAGATCCGCATCGAATCCCGCCACTTGCGCCGGACCCTCCACCAGTGTGGCCTCGATTCCCACGTACGAAAGAGCCACATACGCGGCGATCTCCTTGGCGGTGGCCATGGCACCGAGTTGGATCTGGTCGCTCAGACCGGGTTCACACCGACCGAATCTCTGCTCGCAGGTCAGAACCCCGACATATGGATCGACCCAGCCCATGAAGGACTGGAGGGCGGTCAATTCCGTGCCGAGAGCCGTGACGAATCTGATCCCGTCGTCGGGCTCGTACACCGGACGATCCGTATTGGACACGCTGAGTCGTCGCATCACGCTCAGCGCTCGACCCGGGGCCGATTCGTAGCGCTCGATCGGCCAGATGAAGGACGCGATGACCGCCGTCATGATGAGAAAGGCCACGGTCACCAGCGAAATGGACAGTGCTTGGGCTCGGAACGACGGCGGCTCCACGGCCTCTGGTACTACCTTGGGGGTCGCTGTGTCACTCACCGAAATCTCCACCCGAATCGCCGTGGTCGCCGGTCTGGCACTCCTCGCATTGCTCGTGATCGGGCGGCGTAAGACTGCCAAAGATTCGCTCCAGACACCAGTCGACGGATTCGAGACCGGCGGTTCCGAGGTCGGGATCGAGTATCTGACGGGTTCCGAAGTACGTCGACTGGCCGCAGGCAAGTTGCTCCGTGTTCTCGGCTTGGGTGGTATCGCCGTCCTGATCGGCATCGTGCTCTCGCTCGGGATGTCGTTGTCGGTGTCGTGGTTGGTGACCAACATTCTCGACCGCCTCTGATGATGAACGAGGCCGATCGATCATCCGCCGAGTTCGACCGACGACTGAACGTCGTTCTCGCCGGATACCGGGGCGACGACGACACCGTGCGTGACGGACTCGTCGACCCTGATCCGCTGGTACGAGTCGTGGCCCACGGTGCTGCGCAACGACGTCAGTCTCTGAACGACGGGAATCTCGCGTCACTGATCGACGATCCCGATCATCGCGTCCGGCGACGGGTGGCCGAATTGGCCGCCCGTCATCCCGGCCTCGATCTCATGCCACTTCTGCACGATGACGATGCATCGGTGGTCGAGATGGCGGCCTGGGCGTGCGGGGAACACCCGTCGACGTCGCCGGCAACTCTCGATCGTCTCGTCCACTTGGCCGTCGAGCATGCCGATCCCCTCGTGCGAGAGGCCGCGGTGGCAGCGCTCGGGGCCATCGGCGACGAGCGCGGACTTCCGGCGATTCTGCACGGGTGCTCCGACAAGCCGGCGATCCGGCGCCGCGCCGTCCTGGCATTCGCCCCCTTTTCCGGGCCCGAGGTCGACGCCGCCATCGCCACGGCCCTCGAGGATCGGGATTGGCAGGTTCGCCAATCCGCCGAGGACATCCAGCCCTAGACGCCTTCCACGATCAACCACACGCCGAACGCCACGAAGAGGCCAGCGGCCGCATAGCGGATGGCGCGCTCCGGTAGCCGTTTGCCCAGTTGGTGTCCGACCACGATCGCCAAGGCGTCGGCGGCCACCATGCCGAGGGTGGACCCGATCCATGTCCCCAGAATCCCCTCCTGGGTGGCCAGGGTGATCGTGGCCAACATGGTCTTGTCCCCGAGTTCGGCCAGGAAGAAAGCGGTACTGGCGGCCACCACGGCATTGCGGTCGGAGCGATCGGCTTTCGCCGCCTCGTCGTCGTCGAGAGAATCTCCGCGCAACGTCCATGCCGCGAACACCAGAAACGCCCCTCCAGCGACGATCGAGATGGTCTCGGTGGGGAGTCGTGCTCCCAACACCGCTCCGATGGCCACGCTCATGGCGTGCGTGATCGCAGTGGCGATGGTGATGCCGATGAGAACCGGCAGGGCGCGGTACCGGGTGGCAAAGGTGAGCGCCATGAGCTGACTCTTGTCACCGAGTTCGGCCACGAAGATGACACCGAAGCTGAGAAGGATCGCGTTCAACATACGGACCGCCCGACAGTACAGTTTCGACCATGGGGACCCGAATTCACCGACGGTTCTCCTCGACCTTGCCCGCCGAGGACACGCATCCGTATCGAACGAGCGCCTGGCGTCCCCAGGACACCGAGTACGACGCAATCGACATGCCGACCGTCGGTCGCATCCCCGATGACCTGTCCGGCGTGTACCTGCGCAACACCGAGAACCCGCTGCATCCGAATCTCGAGAGGTATCACCCCTTCGACGGCGACGGGATGATCCACATGATGGCCTTCTCGAATGGCGAGGCCGTGTATCGCAATCGATTCGTCCGCACGGCGGGATTGGAGATCGAACAAGAAGCTGGCAGCGCCCAGTGGTCCGGTCTCGCCGAATCTCCGCTCAAGTCGCCGCGATCCGATGGCTGGGGCGCACGCACCCGCATGAAGGACGCCTCGAGCACCGACATCGTGGTCCACGGAGGTCTCGCGCTGTCGAGCTTCTATCAGTGCGGCGACCTGTACCAGATGGACCCGCTCAGCCTCGAGGATCGCGGTCGGGCCACCTGGGGGGGACGGTTCCCGGGCTGTGGCGTCTCGGCCCATACCAAAGTCGACGAACGACGCAAAGAATTGTTGTTCTTCAACTACCAGACCACCGCCCCGTTCATGCACTACGGAGTGGTCGACGATCACCACGAATTGGTCCATTACGTTCCGGTTCCGTTGCAGGGGGCGCGCCTTCCCCACGACATGGCCTTCACCGAGAACTTCGCCATCTTGAACGACTGTCCGTTGTTCTGGGATCCGGATCTGATGGGGCGCGACATCTACGCCACGACCTGGCACCCGGAACTGCCGACGCGATTCGCCATCATTCCCCGACGAGGCACCTCGGAGGAGATCAAGTGGTTCGAAGCCGATCCCACCTATGTCCTGCACTGGATCAATGCCTTCGAAGTCCACGATCACGAAGGCCATTGGGTGGTGCTGGACGGTTTCTTCCAGCACTGTCCGTCACCATCGGTTCCACCGAACTCAGATCTCGAGACACGGATGTTTCGTTTCCTCGATCTCTACGCCATGGACTCACGGGCTCATCGCTGGCGCTTCAACTTGACCACCGGTGAGTGCCGAGAAGGCCCCTTGGGTGACCGAGTCACCGAATTCGGCACGACCAACGGCGGTTACCAAGGACTCGACTACCGGTACTTCTATTCGGTGGTGCCGACCCCGGGTCGGTTCCAGTTCGATGGCCTCGTCAAGAACGATCTCCGGACCGGAGCAACGGACACCTACATGTTCGGCGATGGAGTGTTCGGGAGCGAGACGGTGATGGCACCTCGTCCGGGATCGCGATCCGAAGACGACGGTTATCTGCTCACGTTCGTCTCCGACGTTCCCAACGATCGGTCGGAATGTCTGGTCTTCGACGCCGGTGCCATCACCGAGGGACCGGTCTGTCGCATCGGACTTCCGGAACGCATCAGCAGCGGAACCCACGCCTGCTGGGCGCCGATCCCCTGATCGTTCGATCGGGTTCCCCAAGTACCCGATCACGACGGGATCTGGCTAGGTTCGGGCCATGGCTCGCTACCGAACAACCATTTCGTCGTCCATGTCGGTGACCGATGCATTCGCCTACATGGTCGCCTTCGAGAACGTGGCCCAGTGGGATCCGGGGGCCACCAAAGCCTCCCGCCTCACCCCCGGGGAGCCACGACTCGGAACCCAATTCGACGTCGAGGTGTCGTTCTTCGGACGCGGCCTCCCGCTGCGCTACGAGATCACCAGCTTCGAGGC
>JBJTYE010000180.1:0-5068 GCA_046082625.1 Actinomycetota bacterium
TACTTGCGGTGGAAGAACTCGTCGAGATGGCTCACCGTCGGGATGGAGTCGAAGTTGTGCTCCTTGGGCGGATTCTCGGTCATCCACTCGAGAGTGCGGGCGTCCCACGGGTCGAGCGGGGCGATGGCCACGGTCTTCGACTTGTGGGTGTAGACGATGTTGATGATGAACATCAGCACGCCCACGGCCAGGATGAACGAGCCGATGGAGGCGATGCGGTTCCAGAATCCGAGGTCGAAGAACCCCTCGCCGGCACGGGCCTCGGTCCAGACCTGCATACGTCGGGGCTGGCCTTGCAGACCCAGGATGTGCATGGGTCCGAAGGTCATGTTCATGCCGATGACCATCAACCAGAAGTTCCAGCGGCCGATGCTCTCGCTCAATTGTTTGCGGAACATCTTCGGCCACCAGTAGTAGAAGCCGGCGAAGATGCCGAAGATGGCACCGCCGAACAGCACGTAGTGGAAGTGGGCCACGATGTAGTACGTGTCGGTCTGCTGGGTGTCGCTCGGGGCCACGGCGTGGGTGACACCGGAGAGACCGCCGATGGTGAACTGCACCACCAGACCGATGGCGAAGAGCATGGGCACGGTGAAGTTCAACTTGCCGCCCCACATGGTCATGACCCAGTTGACGATCTTGACACCGGTGGGAACGGCGATGGCCATGGTGGCGATGGAGAAGACCGTCACCGAGACCGGACCAAGACCCGAGGCGAACATGTGGTGCGCCCACACGCCCCAGCCGACGAAGCCGATGGCCGCACCGGACATGGCCACGATCGGGTAGCCGAAGAGGGGCTTCTTCGAGAAGACCGGGATGACCTCGCTGACGATGCCGAAGGACGGCAGGATCAAGATGTACACCTCCGGGTGACCGAAGATCCAGAAGAGGTGCTGCCACAGCAGCGGATCCGCACCGGACGCCACGTCGAAGAAGGTGGCGTCGAATTCCCGCTGGAACATCAGCAAGAAGAGCGCCACGGTGATCACCGGGATGGCGAACAGCAGGAGGAACTGGGTGACCAGCACCATCCAGGTGAAGATGGGCATGCGCATCAACTTCATCCCCGGGGCCCGCATGTTCAAGACCGTGACGATCAAGTTGATGGCACCGGTCAACGAGGCGATACCGGTGATCTGCAGACCGATGCCCCAGAAGTCGACGCCGTGGCTCGGCGAGAAGAGCGTGCTGCTGTTCGGGGCGTACATGAACCAGCCGCCGTCGGCCGCTCCGCCCAGGAACCACGAGGTGTTCAAGAAGATGCCGCCGAAGAGGAAGCACCAGAATCCGAAGGCGTTGATGCGCGGGAAGGCCACGTCCCGGGCGCCGATCTGGAGAGGCACGAAATAGTTGGCGAAGGCCGCCGCCATGGGCATGACGAAGAGGAACACCATGGTGGTGGCATGCATGGTGAACATCTGGTTGTACTGATCGGCGCTCAGCACTTTGCCGTCCGGGCCGATGAGCTGCAGACGGATGAGGAGGGCTTCGACACCGCCGACGATGAAGAAGAAGAAGGCGGCAACTCCGTACATGATGCCGAGCTTCTTGTGGTCGACGGTGACCAACCAGTCGCGCCAGCTGGTGCTGGCGGCCGGCCGCTTGAAGACTCCGAGAGCTTCACTCGGGACGACGACCGCCGGCGACGACCCGGGGGTCGCCACATCGGTCGAGGGGCGTTCGATGATGGCCATCTGGACTGTCTCCCTTTACTTCCGCTCGAGTAGGTAGGCGATGAGAACGTCGATCTGATCCTCGGTGAGGCCGAGGGCCGGCATGCCGCGGTACTTGCCGTCGGTCGTTCCCAACTTGGTGGGATCGGCATACATGGGCTTCTTGGCCGGAGCATTGCGCAACCACTCGCGCAGATCCTTCTGGTTCAGGCATTCCTCGCTCACTCCGGCCAGATACTTGGCACCGAACTGCTCTGGGTCGGCGCTCCAGACGTCGTTGCGGCAGGAAGCTCGCAACAGGTCCCAGGCGGCGCCGGCGAAAGTGTTGCGAGTCATGAGGTTGGTCAGGTTCGGTGCGGCACCGGACACCATGAACTGCTCCGGAGCCGACACGATGAGGCTGCCGTCGGAGTTCTTCAGTCCGTTCACCTGATGGCAGCGGCTGCACTGCTGGATGAAGACCTGCTCACCTTCGGCTGCCAGCGTTCCGGCCGCCGGCGGCACGTATTCCTCCAACTGGTTGGCCACCCAGGCGTCGTAGTCGGCTCGCTTCAGCACCACGGCCTCCATACGCATGTAGGCGTGCGACAGACCGCAGAATTCGGTGCACTGGCCGGCGTAGATACCCGGTTCGGATCCTTCCATACGCAACAGGAGCACGCGTCCGGGCACGCTGTCCTTCTTGCCGTTCAACTTCGGAATCCAGTACGAGTGGATCACGTCGCGGCTGGTGACCCGCAACAACACCTTGGTGTCCTCGGGAATGACCAACTGACCGGAAGTCACGATGGGCGCCGCGATACCGAACTTGTCGGCATTGTCGCCGGTGGCCGGGTAGTCGTACTCCCACCACCACTGCTGTCCGGTGACATTGATGACCATCTCGGTGTCGTCGGTCTTGGCGAGATCGAAGATGGTGCTGACGGTCGGGACGGCAACGCCCACCAGGATGAGCACCGGGATGACGGTGAGAGTGATCTCGAGCGCCGGCTTGCCGTGGGTCTGCTCCGGGATGGCCTGACCGCGATCGCGATAGCGGAACACCACCCAGGCCACGGCGGCGAAGACGATGAGGCCGACGATGCCGGCCACGAAAAAGATGGGCTGCTGCAGATCGTCGATCTTCTGAGCATTGGGCCCGGCCGGCTGCCAAGTGTCCTGAGGAGCGTCGGTGGCGCATCCGGCGAGGAAGGCCAGCGCGCCAACCGCCGCGGCGGCCTTGAGCGTTCGGCTACGGGTCGACGACGAGTCAGACGTGGTCACGATTTCCGAACTCCCTTTCTCGGCGTTCACGGCACCACCACCTCGATGGAGGTTCCCTCGATACCGGGAACGGTGATGCTGTAGGGCTCTTCACTGGCGAAGGACGGCTTGGGAACGTACAACACGACCGACTGCTGACCGCCCTTGGGCACTTGCGAGGTGCAGGCTTCCAGTTCGACCTCGCGGGTCACTCCCCCGCCCAGGTCCTCGACGGTCTTGCCGTAACTGACGACCATCCGGTGCTCACCCTCGTCCTCGTTCTGGAAGATGATCACCGAGGGGTTGGCGCGCTGCACGGTGATGGTGGTCAATGCTCCGGGATAGCCGTCCATCTCAGCGGTCAACTGGCCGTCTTTCAGGATCACCGTGGCGGCGATACTGCTCTTGGCCGACACGGCGTTGGCGGCGTCCTCATCGGAGTAACCGCTCTCGACACCGCAGTCCCGATGGGCGAAGTGATCTTCGATGGCGGCTTCGACCAGTTCCTGGCGTTCCCCGTCGAGAGCGAGCACCACACCGATACCCGACAACCCGGCCAGCACCACACCGCAGGCCAGTGCCACCACATTGCGGCTGGTGCCCCGACGCACCGAGACCATGGCAGCCACGGCCAGAATCAAAGCCCCGACGACGGCGAACAGGATGGGTCCTGCTTCCTTGGACAGCGACAACATGATGCGCGAGAAGGAGAGCACGATGATGGCCAAGAGCAACGCTCCGGCGATCGGGATCTCGAGGGGATGCACCACCCAACTGCGAACCTTCTCGTTGTACCCGGCATCGGCCGACGCCCGGTCGGCCCAGTTCTGGATCATCCATTCAGCGGTCATGGCCAAGGTCAGAGCCACGCCGACCTTGAAGATTCCGGGATTGCTCACCAGTCCGACCACGGTGGTGCCGAGGGCCAATGCCGTGCCCAACGGCCACCAACTGCGACCGACCGCCCGTTGCGCCGCCGGGGACGAAGCGTGGGCGGCGGTGTCGGTGGACAGGACGTGACCGTCGCGCACGAACGAAGCCATCGCGCCGAGGAACAGCAGAGCCGTGGCCAACGAGGCCAGGGCCACCACGCCGATCGACCCGCCGTCGTTGGCGACGAACCAGACGATGGCCGCCGCCGTGGCCATGGCGGCCAGGCCGTAGAGGAGTTTGGAGCCGGTGGTGATCATGAGTTGCGCCCTGTCACTTCTGCACGTAGACGACGAACCAGACCGCCGAGAACGCTGCAGTCAGGAAGTACCAATAGAGAGCTTGCGAGGAGACCAGTTCGATCTCCTTGGTGCGACCACCGAGATATCTGAAAGCCGCCACCAGCGAGAAGACGATGCCGGCCACGAGCAGGACGGTCATCATTCCGGTGATGGCATAGAACATCGAGTGGAAGGCCCCGTCACGGGCGCCGACGCCCATCTGGGTCCAGATGAAGATCTGAGCATTGAGAATGGCCAGACCGACGAGGCCGGTGACTCCGAAGGCCATACCGGCGTGCTGCCGGTCGGCGCGCTTGGCCGAATACACGGCCCACTGAGCCATCACGCAGGCCACGCAGAAGGCGATCAACATCATGTTGGCGGCCACTTCGGGAACCACGATGTCGGCGGGCATCCAGTCCTTGATGAAGCCCCGCTTCATCGATTCGCGCACCGGGGCATCGGCGCGGAACTGCAGCCAAGTGGCCAACATGCCGCCGATCAACATGGTTCCGGCGGCACAGGCCAGAGCCGTGCCGAGGAAGACCTGGCGACGGGGAGCAGGTTGCGGTGCGGGAGGCAGAGAGTGCATCACGCGTCCTTCCCGTTCGAGGGAGTCTTCAGATCGGCGAGGGGATGAGCCGAAGTGACCACCATGAGATCGGAGAAATTGTCCGGCGGGGGCGGAGACGAAGTCGCCCATTCGAGCGTGGTGCCGTTCCAGGGATCGTCTCCGGCAGCTTCACCGGAGAGGAAGCTCTTCACGGCCAAGGCTCCATAGGCCGCGGTGAGCAGCAACATCATGGCGAAGCCCACGGTGGTGAGGACGTTCCACAATTCCTGGGGACCCGAGTAGGAGAACCCATCGACGACTCCGGCGGGCTGATCGGCGAAGCCGGCGATCATGTAGGGCAGGGACCCGAGACCGACGGCGCCGAG
>JBJTYE010000181.1:0-4184 GCA_046082625.1 Actinomycetota bacterium
GGACGGAATCCCTGGGCCGACAGATGTGACCCCAGCGCGTCCCACTCGTCGGGTGCGTATCCCAGCCGGAAGTTCCGGGCCACGTCTCCCGCCAAACCGCGGTTCCGGAGATAGTCCCGCGCCGCGCGAGCATCGGGGGCCGTGAGGAGCCGCTGGTGGTACCACTCGACAGCCGCCTCCATGGCGGCGATGAGCTGCTTGCGCCGCTGGCGGTCCTTGCCTTCCCCGCCCGAAGTGTACGTGAGAGTCACGTTGGCCCGGTTCGCCAACTTCTCCACCGCAGCCACGAAGTCGATGTTCTCGATCTCCTGGACGAAGGTGAAGACGTCCCCTGCGACCTGACAACCGAAGCACTTGTATCGCCCGGTCTCGTCGCGAACATTGAAGGATCCGGACTTCTCGGCATGGAAGGGACACAGTCCCACCCAATTGCGACCGGCCTTGCGCAGCGCGACGTACTGCTGCACCACTTCGACGATGGAGGTCGCGCTCCTGACGCGTTCGATGTCGTCAGCGGCGATGGCCATGACCGCCACAGTAATCGGTGATCGTCGATACCGGGACGGGCTCAGCGTTCCTGAACCGGTGGCTCCCGTTCCGTCCCGACGTCGGACCCGACACTCGCTCTGGATTTGTCCACTTTCAGGGAGAAACCGATCGCCACCAGAAGAACGATGCCGATCACGGTCAACGAGAGCCAGGTCGGGATGTGGTACCACTCGTGCAGCAACATCTTGATCCCCACGAACGCCAGAATGATCGCCAATCCCTCCTTCAGGTAGCCGAATCGAGCGTGAGCGTCCGCCAAGAGGAAATAGAGAGCCCTCAAGCCGAGGATGGCGAAAGCGTTGGACGAGAACACCAGGAATTGCTCCCGACTCACGGCCAGGACCGCCGGGACGGAATCCACGGCGAAGAGCACGTCGGTGAATTCGATCAAGAGGAGAACTCCGAACAATGGCGTGGCGAGCAGCACACCATTGCGACGCGTGAAAAGTTGCTGACCGTCCAAGTCGCTCGTCGACGGGACCACCTTGTTGACGAGGCGCAGGAAGCGACTGGCTTCGGGATCGATCTCGTCCTCGGGACCGAGCACCAACTTCACGGCGGTGTAGACGAGAAAGGCGCCGAAGACGTACAGCACCCAGGAGAACTTCTCGATCAGAGCAACGCCGGCGAAGATGAAGATGGCCCGCAACACGAGGGCTCCGAAGATCCCCCAGAAGAGAACTCGGTGCTGGTACCGAGATGGGATCTTGAAGTAGCTGAGAATCAGGGCCCAAACGAATACGTTGTCGACGCTCAGACTCTTCTCGATCAGATACCCACTCATGTACTCGCCGGCCGCCGATCCCCCGAAGGCCCAGGCGATCACCCCAGTGAAGGCCAGGCCGATGGAGATCCAGACGGCGCTCTCGATGGCTGCTTCGCGGGTGTGGACGTCGTGGGCGTTTCGATGGACGACCAGGATGTCGATGCACAGCAGTGCGGAGATGAACGCCAGAAGGGCCAGCCATCCCCATGCTGGAACGTCGAGATCGACGAACTTGGACGCCGTGTCGGCAGAGATCATGTCATCGGCTCCCCGCGGCAGAGAGCACGAAGGTCACTTGGTGTCTGATTTCTTCGCACCGCTCGCCGCCAGTACCGCCTGGGCGGCGGACAATCTGGCGATCGGGACCCGGAAGGGAGAGCAACTCACGTAGTCGAGTCCCACCCGATAGAAGAGGTCGATCGACTCGGGATCGCCGCCGTGTTCACCGCAGACACCGAGCTTGATGCCCGGTTTGGCGTCACGTCCACGTTCGGCGGCGATGGCCACCAGTTCGCCCACTCCGTTCTGGTCGATGGTCTCGAAAGGATTGCGCTTCAACAAGCCGTTCTCGAGATACGCCGGCATCATCCGGCTCTCCACGTCGTCGCGGCTGAAACCGAAGGTCATCTGCGTCAGGTCGTTGGTGCCGAAGCTGAAGAAATCGGCCACCTCGGACAATTCGTCGGCTCGGAGCGCAGCGCGCGGGGTCTCGATCATGGTGCCGATGGTGACCTTCATCTTGCCCGGCTTCTTGGCTCCGGAGGATCCGGCGGTTGCATCGGCGATGCCCTTTTCGACCCAGGAGCGTGCCAGGGCGAGTTCCTCGCGGGTGACCGTGAGGGGGATCATCACTTCCACGACGGGTTTGCCGCCCTTGGCCACTCGTTCGGCGGCCGCTTCCATGAGGGCCTGCACCTGCATGGCGTACAGACCCGGCTTGAGGACGCCGAGCCGCACGCCCCGCGTCCCGAGCATCGGATTGAACTCGGCCCAGTCGTGGGCCGCCTTGAGCAGGTTCTCCTCCTCGGAGCTCAGCGAGCCCTGCGTGGCCTTCTTGATCTCCAACTCGTGGACGTTGGGAAGGAATTCGTGCAGTGGCGGATCGAGAAGTCGCACCGTCACCGGCAGACCGTCCATGGCCTTCAGGATTTCGACGAAATCCTGCTTCTGAACTCGTCGAAGTTCCTCCAAGGCCGCCGCTTCCTCCCGGTCCGAGCGGGCCAGGATCATGCGGCGAACCACCGGAAGCCGATCAGGTGCCAGGAACATGTGCTCGGTCCGACAAAGACCGATGCCTTCGGCTCCGAGCTTGCGGGCGTTGGTGGCATCCTCGCCGGTGTCGGCATTGGCGCGTACCGCCAACTTGCCTTTGCGGATCTGATCGGCCCACTGCAAGATGATTTCGAACTCCTTGGGGGGTTTCGAGGCCGATAGCGCCACTTCTCCGAGGACCACCTCGCCGGACGTTCCGTCGAGCGAGATCACCTCGCCCTCCCTCACGACGACGCCGCCGGCAGTGAACTGACGCCCCTCGATCTTGATCGACTCCGCGCCGACCACTGCCGGGGTACCCCAACCGCGGGCCACCACGGCGGCATGGCTCACCAGACCCCCGCGCGCCGTGAGAATGCCCTGGGAGACCATCATGCCGTGGACGTCCTCGGGACTCGTCTCGTTGCGAACCAGGATGACCTTCTCACCGCGATCGGCGGCGTCGGCGGCGTCGTCGGCCGAGAAGTACACCTTGCCGACCGCGGCGCCCGGTGAAGCCGCCAGGCCCTTGGCGATGACCGTCTTCTTGCCGGCCTGGAACTGGGGATGCAGTACCTGATCGAGGTGCTCGGCAGCGATTCGCGACACCGCTTCGGCCTTGGAGATCTTCCAGATCTTCTTCGGACCCTTGGTTCCGGCGGTCATGTCGACGGCCATGCGCAAGGCCGCGGCCCCGGTGCGCTTGCCGACGCGCGTCTGCAGCATCCAGAGTTTCCCCTGCTCGATGGTGAACTCGGTGTCGCACATGTCGGTGTAGTGGGCCTCGAGCCGCGAGAAGATGTCCATCAATTCCCGGTGGATCACCGGAAACTTCTTCTTCAGCGCGTTCAGATCCTCGGTGTTGCGGATGCCGGCCACGACATCCTCTCCCTGAGCGTTGACCAGGAAGTCGCCGTAGGGAACGTTCTGTCCGGTGGCGGCGTTGCGAGTGAAACCCACTCCGGTTCCCGAGTTGTCGTCACGGTTGCCGAACACCATGGTCTGCACGTTCACGGCGGTACCCAGATCGTGAGAGATCTTCTCCCGCACCCGGTAGGCGATGGCTCGTGCCCCGTTCCAACTCTTGAACACCGCTTCGACCGCGCCGCGCAGTTGCTTCTCGGGCTTCTGCGGGAAGGGACTGCCGGTCTCTTTCTTCACGACCTCGAGATAGGCGGCGCAGAGTTCCTTCAGCGCCGATGCCGAGAGTTCCGCATCGCTACGCGCCCCGATGGCGGCCTTGGCCTTTTCCAACGGGTGCTCGAAGTGGGCGCCGTCGACACCCAGGACGATGCGCCCGTACATGGCGATGAAGCGGCGGTACGAGTCGTAGGCGAAGCGCTCGTCCTTGGTGACCGCTGCCAGACCCTTCACACTGGCGTCGTTCAAGCCGAGATTGAGAACGGTGTCCATCATCCCGGGCATCGAGAACTTGGCGCCGGAGCGCACGCTGACCAGCAGCGGATCCCGAGGATCGCCGAGCTTGCGCTTCATGGCCTTTTCCAACTTGAGAACGTGCTTGGCGATCTCGGCGTCCAGTTCCTTCGGCCAACCCGAGACCATGTAGGAGCGACAGGCATCGGTCGTGATGGTGAAACCGGGGGGTACCGGCAGTTGC
>JBJTYE010000182.1:0-4336 GCA_046082625.1 Actinomycetota bacterium
TCGGAAAGCGCGCTGGGAGAACCGAGGGCTCCTCGCGCGAGCCGTCGTAGGTCGGCACCATGTCCACGGTGTTCTCGTCGATGTCGGCCAGAAGGTGATTGGCCAACGGATGCAGTCGGGACTCGGTGTAGCGGCTGGCCGCCGGTCCAAAGTCGGGTGATCCGTAGTTGCCGTGGAAGTCGATCAGCGGATGACGCAGGGAGAACGGCTGCGCCATACGTACCAAGGCGTCGTAGATGGCGCTGTCACCGTGCGGGTGGTACTTGGCCATGGTGTCGCCGGTGACGCGGGCCGATTTCACGAAAGGACGATCGGAGCGGAAGCCCTGCTCCTCCATGTCCCAGATGATGCGGCGATGCACCGGTTTGAGTCCGTCGCGTACGTCCGGAAGGGCGCGCGACACGATGACCGACATCGCGTAGTCGAGGAACGATCGCTCCATCTCGTCCTGCAACCCGACGGGTTGGACGGGGATGATCGGTTGTTCGTCCGGAGTCTCGGCGGGGGTGGGAGGCGGCGTCTTCTTGCTGGCCATCAGATATCCAGGAACCTCGTGTCTTTGGCGTTGGTCTGGATGAAGTGCTTGCGGCTCTCCACGTCATCGCCCATGAGCACGCCCATGATCTCGTCGGCCAACGCCGCCTGATCCACGGTGACTTGCAGCAGTGTGCGAGTGTCGATGGACATGGTGGTGGAGCGGAGTTCCTCCCAGTCCATTTCTCCCAAACCCTTCAGGCGCTGGAATTCCTTCTTGTGGTTGGGGTTCTCCGTGAGGAAGCGCTCCTTGGCTCCGTCGTCCTTCAAATAGATCTTGGCCTTGCCGACTTCAGTGGAATACAGCGGTGGTTGGGCGATGTACACGTAGCCGGCTTCGACCAGAGGTCGCATCTGGCGGAAGAAGAACGTGAGCAGCAGGGTTCGGATGTGGCTTCCGTCGACATCGGCGTCGGCCAGGATGATGATCTT
This sequence comes from Actinomycetota bacterium, assembly GCA_046082625.1. Taxonomy (GTDB): domain Bacteria; phylum Actinomycetota; class Acidimicrobiia; order Acidimicrobiales; family Ilumatobacteraceae; genus Casp-actino8. The sequence continues at coordinate 967 of JBJTYE010000182.1, forward strand.
GTGGTAGCGGGCCTTGGCGGCATCGAATTCGTCGCCGATACCGCCGCCGATGGCGGTGACCAATGCCGTCACTTCGGCGTTCTTCAGCATCTTGTCCAGGCGCGCCCGTTCGACGTTCAAGATCTTGCCGCGGATGGGGAGGATGGCCTGGGTGCGCGGATCCCGGGCATCGAGCGCCGTCCCGCCGGCGGAGTCTCCTTCGACGATGAAGATCTCGCTTTCTTCGGGATTGCCGCTGCTGCAGTCCTTCAACTTGTCGGGCATACCCGCGCCGGCGAGAGCGGTCTTGCGCCGCACGGCGTTGCGAGCGTTCTTGGCGGCCATCCGCGCCTGGGCGGCGGCCTGGGCCTTGCGCACGATCTTGTTCGCTTCGGTCGGGTTCTCGTCCAGCCATTCGGCCAGACGCTCGTTGGTGGCCTTCTGCACGAAGGAACGCATGGACACGTTGCCCAACTTGGCCTTGGTCTGGCCTTCGAACTGGGGCTCGCTCAACTTCACCGAGACGATGGCCGTGATGCCCTCTCGGATGTCTTCACCGAGGAGGTTGTCGTCCTTCTCCTTCAGCAGGCCGCGGCTCTTGGCGTACTTGTTGACCACGCTGGTGAGTGCGGTCTTGAAACCCTCGACGTGCATACCACCTTCGATGGTCGAGATGCCGTTGGCGTAACCGTGGATGCCCTCGTGATACCCGGTGTTCCACTGCAAGGCGATGTCCAACATCTGGCCCTCGTCCTCGTCCTCGTAGTGGGCCACCTTGCTGAACAGCGCGTCCTTGGACTGGTTCAAGTGCTTGACGAAGTCCACGATGCCGCCCTTGTACTGGAACGACACCTCTTGTTCCTTGCCCGGACGTTCGTCGCTGAAGGCGATCTCCAGGCCACGGTTCAAGAAGGCCATGGTCTGCAACCGCTCGAGAACGGTACGGGCCACGAACTCGGTTCCTTCCGAAGCGAAGATCGTGGCGTCGGGCCAGAAGGTGACCGTGGTCCCCGACTTGCGGCCGCGGGCCGGGGTGTCCCCGGTGACGGTCAGCTTCTTCTTCACCTTGCCACCGTTGGTGAACTCCATGCCATGACGTTTACCGCCGCGATCGATCTCGAGGGTCACGCGACTGGAGAGTGCGTTGACCACCGACACACCGACGCCGTGCAGTCCGCCCGACACCTTGTAGCCCTCGCCGCCGAACTTGCCGCCAGCGTGCAGCACGGTCAACACCACCTCGGCGGCGCTCTTGCCTTTGTGCTCACCCGACGGGTAGGGATCGACCGGGATGCCGCGTCCGTTGTCGTCCACCCGGCATCCGCCATCGGCCAGCAAGGTGACGGAGATCTTGGTGCAATGACCGGCCATGGCCTCGTCCACCGAGTTGTCCACGACCTCCCAGATCAGGTGGTGCAGACCCGCCAAACCGGTGGAACCGATGTACATACCCGGCCGCATCCGGACCGGTTCCAGGCCCTGGAGGACCTGGATGTCCTTGGCGCCGTACTCGGTCGAGGTGGCAGTGGATTTGGTGGGCACGGAAATTCCTCGGGATCTACTGGGCCTGGGAAATGGTGGGTGTCAGGGGCGAAGAAACGGTGAAAACGGAGTTCGTCACGACGTCTGAACACTAGTCGCGAAAGCACCTCGGCGTGGAGCCAAAACAGGCCCTTTACGCTGGGAAAACGCCGGATTTTCCGGTCGTTCTTCACAGGTCCCGAAGGCCCGTCCGCGAGGGTCTCAGCGGCGGCGGCGGACCCGGATCTCGAGTCGGTCCACCCGGGCCAGATCGGGTCCGTTCAGGCGTTTCAGAAGGTCCGATTCCAAAAACTTGAGTTGCGTCGCCCAGGCCGGATCCTCCACCTCGACCACCAGGACCCCGGAGTCGAGTTTCAATGGTCGGACGTGATGGCAGACCGGCTCTCCCACCAGATCCGCCCACCGGCCGAAAACGGTGGCGGTGGTTCGGCGATCCCCTCCCCGCAAGGATTTCAGCAGGCGATCCAGGCCCCGTGCCAGCGGAACGGGCTCCCGTCCGGGTTCACGAGTCATCGCCCACCACCTCTCCCGAGGCGATCCGGATGACCCGGTCGGGCCGGGCACTGTCGGGCAGAGGACTGGCGGTGGTGATGACCACCTGCCCGGCCGGGAGATGGGTGAGCAGGGCCGCACACCGATCCGGATCCAGTTCCGACAGCACGTCGTCCAGGATCAGCAACGGGGTCGTGCCGGTGCGATCGGTGACCAAGCGGTGGGCGGCCAGGCGCAACGACAGCGCCAGACAGCGCATCTCCCCCTGACTGGCGTGCGTCCGGGCCGGCAGGGCCCCGAGGACGAGGTCGAGGTCGTCCCGATGCGGACCCACGGTCGAGACTCCCCGGCGCACGTCGTCGGCTCGCGCCGCCGCCAACGCCGCCGCCAAACCCGTCCGCCGCCATTCCGGTTCATAGACCATGCCGACGGCCACGGGGCGGCCTGCCACCTGTCCGTAGGCCTCCTCCACCACCGGCTGCAGGTGGGCGACGACGGCGGCGCGTTCCCGACCCATCTCGTCACCCACTAGGGACAGCTTCTCGTCCCAGACGTCGAGAGAGAACGAGACGTCGTCGGACAGTCGTCCCCCGGCCTGGCGCAAGAGCGTGTTGCGTTGGCGCAGGATGCGATCCACTTCCAAGCGCAAGGCGTCGTTCTTCACGGCCAACCCCACCAGCGTGTCGTCCAAGAACTGACGTCGCTCCGCCGGGGACCCCTTCACGAGTTCCAGATCGTCGGGCGAGAAGACCGTGACCCGCAACACTCCGAGCAGATCTCGGGTGCGGGCCAGACGCTGTTTGTTGATCAGGACCGACGTTCGACCTTGACGCGGGATCTGGATCTCGACCAGCACCTCTCGTCCATCGTCGTGACGAACGACGGCGCGAATGATGGCGGCGTCGGCGCCCTCGCGCACCATGGCGACCGTCGGGGCCCGGCGGAAACTGTCGAGGGCGGCCATGAACCCCAAGGCCTCGGCGACATTGGTCTTCCCTTGAGCGTTCTGTCCGACGATCGCCGTGACACCCGGAGTCAGGTCGAAGATCGCCTCGCGGTAGTTCCGGAAATCGGCGAGCTCCAGACGCTCGACGAACATTACGACTTGAGCGGCATCAGCAAGTACGTGAAGTCCTCTTGGCCGACCCCGCGGATCATGGCCAACTTGCCCGGCTCGCTCGTCTGAATGGTCACGTCGTCGGTTCCGGCGGCATCCAGACCGGAGGCCAACAACTCGTTGTTGAACCGGATCTCGATCTCGTTGCCTTGGGCTGCCGCGTCGATCTGTTCCATCGCTTCCCCGTTGTCGGGAGTGACCATGCGCAGGGTCACGACGTTGCCGTCCACGTGCAATCGC
>JBJTYE010000183.1:0-4666 GCA_046082625.1 Actinomycetota bacterium
CGGCCGACACGGCCTCCTGCGTCTTCATGGTCCACTTCTTCGGATCCAGAGCCATATCTTTCCTCCTTCTCAGGTCGGGGTGGCGACCGAGCCGAGCCAGGCCAGGGCCGGCGCGGTCAATTCCGAGGTTCGCTTGTAGTCACGGACGTCGTCGGGCAGGTTGTCAAGGGCTTCGGCGAGCCGGGCCGCGTCCTCGGGCCGCTCCACCAGATGCCGCAAGGGTCGGATATAGGTGCGGATGGTGAAGAGCACGGCCCCGGTGACCGGGAACCGACGGATGGTCTCGCGTTCGACCCGCAGGAAGAGCCGATCGCCGGTGGCGGGATCGCCCACTTCCGGCAGGGTCGGAGCCGGAACCGCCGTTCCGTCCAGTGGCTGATACGGATCGTCGGTGTCGAGCACGCCCCAGCCGAGTCGCCAGAAGGGTTTGTCGGGGGTCAACCGTTCGAAGAAGGAGTCGATGGGTTCTCGCAACTGAGCGTTCAGGCGCGCCACTGGTTCGTGCACCTGGGCCAGGGACAGGCCGATCTTGGACGACAGATCCCAACGGTTCGGAAAGCACACCGAACCTCCTCCGAACACCAACTCGCCGCGCCGGGGCACCAGCAGGGCCAGATCTTCCTGCACCAGACCGCCGCACACCGACAGGGGATGTTCGGCCCAGGTCCCCGCGGCGGTCGGCTCGACGGCCACGTCCTCGCCCAGGCGCAGGTTGCGCAGACCATCTCCGCTCCGGCGGAAGTCGTCGGGGAAGCGCGTCGTCAGATGATCGACCAAGGTGTCGAGGACTTCGGCGGCCTCGGGCTCGACATCGGGGAGAGCGGCGAACACCGTGTCGGGATGATCGGCGCGCACTCGGGCCTTGACGGCCATGTCGCGCTCGTAGTTCTCACCGATCTCGATCCAATGGTCGAGTTCCAACGGTCGCAGCGCCAGTCGCCACCGGAACGGGCCGGCCACGTAGGGCTGATAATCGGGGGTCCTCGACATCACGTGCCGTCCCGTTGGGGTCGACCCCGCCGCAGAACCGGATCCACCTGGCCGAACACCGCTACCGATTGACGCAGTGGCATGAGTGCCCCGCTCGACTGCTGGCGCTCGGCGGCGTTGATGGCCTGAGCCGCCAGCAGCCGGAGTTGATCGACCTCGTCCCGCAGTCGGCGGACTTCGGCCTCGAGATGCATGACGCGTCGGATGCCTTCGACGTTCATGCCCTCGGCGGTCAATTCGGCGATACGCCGCAGCCGGGCGATGTCGGTGTCGCTGTACCGGCGATTGCCGCCTTGGGTGCGCGCCGGCTGCAGGAGGCCGCGTCGCTCGTAGATGCGCAACGTCTGCGGATGCATCCCGGCCAGGCGCGCCGCCACGGAGATGACGTACAGCGAGTGGCTGGTTTCGCGTTGCTGCGGATTCTGTCGATTCGGTTGGCGCTGATTCATCACCGTTTCACCTCGTGCTCACCGTGCGTCTCGTCGCGGATCGACCGCCGTGACCCGAGCCAGTTCTTCGATGACCCGCCGTTCGTCATCGGAGAGTTCGGTGGGAACGACGACGTCCACGGTGACGATGAGATCGCCCTGCTTCTTCGACGTGTCGATGCCTCGCCCCTTGATGCGCTGGCGCGAGCCGCTCTGCGTACCCGGCTTGACCCGCAAAGTGACCTTCGCCCCGGTCAGCGTCGGCACGTCCACTTCGGCCCCGAGGGCCGCCTCGGCGAAGGTCACCGGCACCTTGACCGTGAGGTTCAGACCATCGCGTCCGAAGACCGGATGCGGTGTGACATGACAGACGATGAACAGATCTCCGTTCGGTCCGCCGTTGCGGCCCGGCGTTCCCTTGCCGGCCAAGCGGATGCGTTGTCCATCGGCGATTCCCGCCGGAACGCGCACCTTGACCTCCCGATTGCGCTTCTCGATGCCCGTCCCGCGACACGTACCACAGGGATGTTCGATGGTCTGACCGGTTCCGCCGCACCGCGTGCACGGAGAGGCGAAGGAGAAGAACCCCTGGTCCTCCTCGACTTGGCCGCGACCCCCGCACTGACCGCACACCTGGGGTGACGAGCCCGGTCGCGCTCCCGAACCGTTGCAGGTCGTGCAGCGAGCATCACTCGTCAGATGCACGGTGGTGGTGACGCCGAGGACTGCTTCGGTGAAGTCGAGAACCAGGGAGGCCTCGAGATCCGAACCCCGTCGAGGACCGACACCGGATCCGCCGCGACCCCGACCGAACATGCGGAAGATGTCCTCGAACCCGCCACCGCCGGTGGTGAACTGGTTGCCGCCCATCATCGGACCGAGTCGGCGCACCTCGTCGTATTCGCGGCGCTTGGTCTCGTCGGAGAGGACGTCGTAGGCGGTGGAGATCTCCTTGAAGCGTTCCTCGGCGGCGGCGTCTCCGGGTTTGGCATCGGGATGGTTCTCGCGGGCCAGCTTCCGGTAGGCCTTGGTGATGTCCTTGGCAGAGGCGTCCTTTCCCACGCCGAGCACGGCGTAGTAGTCCTTCTCGTACCACTCGCGCTGGGCGGTCATCCCGGAATCACCTCCTCGACGTCGTCAGCCGCGGACCTTGACCAACGCCGCCCGCAACACCCGTCCCTTCCAGAGGTATCCGGTGCGCATGACCTCCACGACCACGCCATCGCCGTCGCCGGCTTCGTGCATGACCGCTTCGGCCACCGCGGGATCGAAGGGCTGGCCCTCGAGGTCGAGAACCTCGAGACCCTGCTTCTTCAGTTCGCCGAGCAACAAGTTGAAGAGCGGCTCCACCTCGGTGGGATGGGTCACGAAGGCCGCTTCGCAGGCGTCGAGGACCGAGAGCAGCGACTCGGCGATCCGTCCGGTGGCCCGATCGATGTCATCGGCGGTCTGCGCAGTGACGCGCTTGCGGTAATTCTCGAAGTCGGCCTGGATCCGCTGGGCCAAGTCGCGCATCGCATCGCGCTCGGCGATCACATCGTCGATGACGACGTCGCCGGCTCGATTCTCTTGCGCGTCGCCGACATCGGCGGCGTCGGCGGTCTCATCGACCATGTCGGCATCCATGACGGCGCCTCAGCTGTCGGCGTCGACGATTTCAGCGTCGACGATCTCGTCCTCGCTGCCACCGGCGGCCGACTGACCCGATGCCGATGTGCCTGCGGCGTTGGCATCGCGGGCCGCGGCCTCGTACAGCTTCTGGCTGAAGGCCTGGCTGGCGGTCATGAGCGCCTCGGTGGCGGCCTTGATGGACGCCGTGTCGTTGCCCTCGAGAGCTTTCTTCAGATTCGCCAACGGTTCCTCGACGGCGGCCTTCTCCTCGGCCGACACCTTGTCTCCCTGATCGCGCAGGACCTTCTCGGTCTGGTACACCAGCGAATCGGCGTTGTTGCGGATCTCGGCCTCGTCACGACGCTGACGATCCTCCTCGGCGTGAGCCTCGGCATCCTTGACCATCTGGTCGATGTCGTCCTTGGACAGAGTCGACTGACCGCTGATGGTCATCGACTGCTCCTTGTTGGTGGCCCGGTCCTTGGCGCTCACGTGCACGATGCCGTTGGCGTCGATGTCGAAGGTGACTTCGATCTGCGGCACACCGCGCGGCGCCGGCGGCAGGTCCACCAGTTGGAACTTGCCGAGGGTCTTGTTGTACGAGGCCATCTCGCGCTCACCCTGAAGAACGTGGATCTCCACCGAGGGCTGCATGTCCTCAGCAGTGGTGAAGACCTCGGTGCGCTTGGTGGGGATGGTGGTGTTGCGCTCGATGAGCTTGGTCATGACTCCGCCCTTGGTCTCGATACCGAGCGACAGCGGCGTCACGTCCAGCAACAGCACGTCCTTGACGTCACCCTTCAGAACTCCGGCCTGGACGGCGGCGCCGATGGCCACCACCTCGTCGGGGTTCACCGTCTTGTTGGGCTCCTTGCCGGTGAGGGAGATCACCAGGTCCTGCACGGCGGGCATGCGGGTGGAGCCGCCGACCAGGATCACGTGGTTGATCTGACCCTTGGTGAGTCCGGCGTCCTTGATGGCCTGCTCGAAGGGGATGCGACAGCGTTCGATGAGATCGGCGGTCATCTCCTGGAACTTGGCACGGGACAGCGTCTCGTCCATGTGCAAGGGACCCTCGGGGGTGGCGGTGATGAACGGCAGGTTGATCTGGGTCTGCTGCACCTGGCTGAGTTCGATCTTGGCCTTCTCGGCCGCTTCCTTCAGACGTTGCGTGGCCATGCGGTCGGCCGCCAAGTCGACACCGTGCGCGGCCTTGAACTGACTCACCAGCCAGTCGATGATGCGCTGGTCCCAGTCGTCTCCACCGAGAACGGTGTCGCCGTGCGTGCTCTTCACTTCGAACACGCCGTCGCCGATCTCGAGCACCGACACGTCGAAGGTTCCGCCACCGAGGTCGAACACCAACACCGTCTCGTCCTCGCTGCCCTTGTCGAGTCCGTAGGCGAGTGCGGCGGCAGTGGGCTCGTTGATGATGCGCAGAACTTCCAGACCGGCGATCTGGCCGGCTTCCTTGGTGGCGGTGCGCTGTGCGTCGTCGAAGTACGCGGGCACGGTGATGACGGCCTGGGTCACCGAGTCGCCGAGAAACGCCTCGGCGTCACGCTTCAGCTTCTGGAGAATGCGCGCACTGATCTCCTGAGAGTTGTACGCCTTGGCGTCGCTGTCGAGCTTCCAGT
>JBJTYE010000184.1:0-2742 GCA_046082625.1 Actinomycetota bacterium
ACCGACTGGCATCCGCACCGCGGTTTCGAGACGGTGACTTACATCATGGACGGAACCTTCGTGCACCAGGACTCGCACGGCGGAGGCGGCATCATCAGCAACGGAGCCACCCAATGGATGACCGCCGGCGCGGGGATCCTGCACATCGAAACTCCACCCGAAGAGTTGGTGGTGTCCGGCGGTCTTTTCCACGGCATCCAGTTGTGGGTGAATCTCCCGAGCCGATCGAAGATGATCTCGCCCAAGTACCAGAACCTCGAAGCCGATCGGGTCACCCTCCTGTCGTCTCCCGATGGAGGCGCCCTGATCCGCCTCATCGCCGGCGATCTGGACGGTCATCGCGGTCCTGGTTCCACCAACACCCCGATCGTGGTGGCCCACGCCACCATCGCACCGGGCGCGCGTCTCGTTCTTCCCTGGAATCCGACCTTCAACGCGCTGGCCTACGGTCTCGAAGGCCAGGGATTGGTGGGTGAGGAGCGTCATCGGTTCGGCCTCGGCAATCTGGCCGTGTTCGGAGCCGGTGACTCCATCACCGTGCAGGCCTCCGATGCCGCCCCGCTCGAGGTGCTGTTGCTCGGAGGCCAGCCTCTGCGCGAGCCCATCGTGGCCTATGGCCCCTTCGTCATGAACACCCAGGCCGAAATCAAACAAGCCTTCGCCGACTACCAGTCGGGGCGCCTGGGGACCGTTCCCGTGGGCGGAATTCGGCCCTATCGCCGCTAGCACCTCTCGACATCGGTCGCTCGACCAGCCCTGCCTAGGCTTTCGGCATGGGCCGGGGAGCTCGGGAATTCGGACTGGACCTCTTGGCGCGGGCCGATGTTCCTGTCGGTTCCGACGAGCCGCACAGCCTCCATATCCACGACGACCGCCTCTGGGATCGCGTCATCTCGCAGCGGCAACTGGGCTTCGGAGAGGCCTACATGGACGGCTGGTGGGACTGCCAGCGTATGGACGAGGCTCTCACCCGGATTCTCGTGAGCGGTGTGGTGGCCGAGATCCGACCGGGCCCAACGATCGCCGCCATGGCCCTCCGGTCGCGACTTCTGAACGCCCAGACCCAACGGCGAGCCGCCCGCAACGCCCGGCACCACTACGACATCGGCAACGACCTCTACGCGCGCATGCTGGATAGGCGGATGGTGTATTCGTGTGCCTGCTGGAACGACGTCGACGATCTCGCAACGGCCCAAGAAGCGAAACTGGATCTCATCTGCCGCAAGCTCCGACTGGAGCCCGGAATGCGCGTCCTCGACATCGGATGCGGCTGGGGCGGATTTCTCGACTATGCCTCCCGCACGTACGGGGTCACCGGTGTGGGAATCTCGCCCGCCGGGAACCAGGTGGACATCGCTCGTGAGCGGTGTCGCGACCTGCCGGTCACCATCGAGCAGGCCGATTATCGGCATGTCACGGGCTCGTTCGATCGCATCGTGTCGGTGGGGATGATGGAACACGTGGGGCCGCGCAATCTGCCGGAGTTCTTCCGCGTCTGTGATCGCCTCCTCGTCCCCGACGGCATGATGCTCCATCACACCATCGGCTCCACGGCGTCCAAACACCACACGGATCCCTTCTTCGAGCGCTACATCTTTCCGGGCGGTGTCGTGCCTTCGCTCGCGCAATTGTCCGCGGCGGCCGAGCCGACCTGGGTGATCGAGGACGTGCACAATTTCGGACCCGATTACGACCGCACGCTCATGGCCTGGAACGCCAACGTCGAGTCCGCCTGGTCGGATCTCCCGACTTACGACGAACGATTCCGCCGCATGTGGAGGTATTACCTCCTCAGTTCGGCGGCCGGATTCCGTTCGCGCACTCTGCAGTTGTGGCAAGTGGTGATGCGACGAACCGGACGCGCGGCACGTTACGACGCAGTTCGTTAGAACGAGATTCCACAACTAGACCGAAGGTTGGGTATTGGGACAAATGTCGGGGGCTGCATTCTGCTGGGGACTCTTGACCCACGACTAGCCTGTTAACAGCGAAAATGCGAGGGACTTTCGTGGGCGGACGGAGTTCGGGATGCAACTTGGCGGAGCACATCTGATGAATTCACTGAACCGAGCGGTCATGCGACGTCATTTCCGGCCTTTGATCCACATCTGTATCGATGGTCTCGCCTGGGCTTTGGCCATTCCTCTGGCGACGTATTTCCGGTTCAACTTCGCCGATACCATCGACTGGTCCGTAGCGGGATGGACAGCCCTGGCAACCGTCCTGGCGCAGGTCGTTCTCGGGTTGGGTCTCGGTCTCTACCGGCGGCGCCTCAGGTACGGCGAATCCGAAGAGTTGATGCGCCTCGCAGTCATCGTCTTGGTGATTGCCGTGTCACTCGGTATGGCCATCCGGAGTCCCTTCGGCGACGACATTCGTTCTTCGGTGCCGTCCCTCGGACCGGCGTTCGCAAGCTTGGTCATTGTCGGCAGCCGGGTGGTTTGGCGTCTGATGGTTCGGCGTCAGCGGGAATCGGACGAGCCGAAGATTCCGATCCTGATCGTGGGGGCCGGTGATGCCGGCTACAGCGCAGTCCGCCTGATGTTGGATGACCGGCGATCGCCGTATCGCCCCGTAGGGCTCGTGGATGATGACCCGCTCAAGTCGAACCTGCGGATCATGGGTGTTCCGGTGCTCGGCACCATTTCCGAGTTGTCGCAGGTCGCGCGGCAGTCCAAGACCGGTGTCGCTCTCTTGGCCATTCCGAGCGCCGACATCGACCAGACGCACCAGGTCGATGTC
>JBJTYE010000185.1:0-5386 GCA_046082625.1 Actinomycetota bacterium
GGTTCGAGAATGTGGGAATCGATGTCGATCACCGAACGGTTACCGGCATACGTAGTCATCGTTGGTTCTCGTCGATGTCGTGCGGTGATCGCGTTTCAGACTATTCGCGCTCGAGAGAGGCCACCATCCCGGGCAGATTCACCCAGGGCTGACGATCCACGCACCAGGCTTCGACCGTGGGCTTCACATCGGAGACGTCGTCGAGCGTCCCGGCCTTCACGGCGATGACACCTTCGCTGAGGGCGATCTCGGACAGGATCGGCGAACCACACGTCGAACAGAACCGACGGCGCACGTACACCTGGTCGCCTTTCTCCCCCATCTCGTTGTAGGTCGCCAATTCACCCGAGATCGTCATCTGCGACGACATGGCGATCAGATTCACCGAGAAGGCGCTGCCACCCTGGCGTTGACAGTGGCTGCAGTGACAGACCGCCGTGGCGATCGGCTCCCCTTCCAGGGAGTAACTGACTTTTCCGCAGAGACATCGTCCGGTTCGTGCCATGATCCAACCGTACCCGTGTCGAAGCCAGCCACTGGTACGAGAGTGAGGAGGCGCCATGGAACGTCCAGTTGCCCTGATCACGGGGGCCGCCGTCGGCTTCGGCCGGGGATTGGCCCGGGTCTTCGCCCGAGCCGGTTTCGATCTGTCGCTGGTCGACAAACGTCCGGGACTGGCCGACACCAGCCGGGAACTCGAGGACTTGGGTGCCTCCTCCATCCACTGCATCGGTGATGTCACCGACGACGACGTCCTGCGCCGGGCCGTCGACGACACCATGACCCGTTTCGGCCGCATCGACGTGCTGATCAACAACGCCGGCGAAGTGCGGTTCACTCCGGTCGATCTCCCCCTGGGTCAGGCGATCGAGGACCTCGAGGCGATCTGGCGAGTCAATACTCGCGCCCCGTTCGTTCTGGGGCGACTGGTGATACCGCACATGATCGAGCGGGGTGAGGGGTACATCATCAACACCGCCACCGACCACATCCACACCTGCGGATTTCCGGTGGCCCTTCCCCACGATCCCGGTTCCACATGTCAGTGGGCCTCATCACCACGCCGACCCGTCGGCGCTGGCACCTTCGACGTCTACGACGCATCCAAGTGGGCACTCAACGGGTTCACGCAGGCTTGGTCGCTGGCACTGAAACGTCACGGCATTCGCGTCAACAACATCTGCCTCGGAGCCACCGACAGCGAGATGATGCGCCAAGCCATCCGCACACGAGCCGGTCGAGACGCCACCCCGGAAGAGATCTCTTCCTGGATGCCGACCGACGACGTGGCGTCGGTCGTGCTGCAGCTTCATGGCGAGGGTCCGTCGGGTCGCAGCGGCGACAACGTCGGGATCTGGTTGGGACACGACATCGTGCTGCCACCGCCGCATCCGGTCATGACCGGCCGCTGAACGGTCGATCGCATCGCCGGGAACTTCGAAACGGGTGATCGAGACCTTCCGAGGGTCTCCGGGTCCCCCGCCCGTACGGGGGACCCTCGATCCGGATCACCTCCGGTGGGGTTTGTACGGGGCTCGTCCCGGACGTCCGCGGCGAGCCTCCTCACGAGCCTTCTTCTTTGCTTGCGCTTCCTTCTTGGCCTTCAGTTGGGCTTCGAAGCGATAGGGGTTATAGAGACCAAGAGCCAGGAGTTCACCCTTGAAACGATCGGCTTCCCGAGCTTCATGATCTCGAGTGGCCTTCCTCCGCTCGTTCTTGAGCCGGAAGGCCTCCCGTTGTGCATCCTTGTTGTTGTTCATTTCCTCCTTGTTGTTCAGTTGTCGATGGCGGCCGAGAGGATCAACTCCTCCAGCCACGTGGGCAGGTGCTCGACCCGCAGAACGGGTTCCGCAGGATTGGCGGCGGTATCCAAGTACTCGGTTCCCACCGGCATCTCGTCGATCGGGGGAGTTCCGTAGAAATCCTCGATCCACAGGACTCGGCGACCAGCCGCGAGGGCCTCGGCCACCAGGTCGTATGCGGCCCCGGCCTTCCAGTCGACGACTCGACGGTTGGTACCGTCATCGATGACCGGAAGCGGTCCGATCTCCAAGTGTTCTGCGATTTCGTCATTGGCCCGGTGGCGCCACGTCGTGCACCAATGGACTTCTGCGACCGCGCAGATCTCTTGGATCAGCTTGGGCATGTATTCCGGTACCGAAACCTGATACCCGTGAGACCTGATGATGTCCAGGCTCCACAGGCCGGTGTTCGTCCCGACATGTTCGAAGTCGTTGATGACTCCGTCCACGTCGAGGAGTACCAGTGGTCGATCCTTCATTCGCATTTCCCTTCTGTGGAGCGCCTCTCGCTCCGACGTATAAGGCGGAAAATGCAGAGATCAGACGAAAGACCTGCTCAGGGCTCGAAATGCGATGACGTATCGATGCGATCCGCCAGGGTCCGGAACCGCCTGACGATTCCCTCTCGGGCGTAATCCAGCGCCAGCCGGCTCCGTTGGAGGTCTCCCAACAGGGCCCATTGTTCAGCACAGGCGAGCCACAGTGCCCGGGCTTCGTCGTGACAACCCCGGAGGTTCATATCGACCGCCTTGAATCCGAGGCGAACGCCGTTGATGTGTCCGTCCACGGGGTCATCGGACGCGGGAAGCGGGGTCATCGTGACCTCGAAAGCCAACTTCGCGTCCAGGTGATCGATCGGTATCAGGATGTCGGCAACACTTCCACGCCTCGGTTCCGACTTGACCGGCACGAGAGAGACCAACTGCTGGGTGCGACCATCGATGACCCGGACCCAATGATTCTTCCTGTGAACATCGAACTTCAGGGTGATCCAGCTGCGCTCGCTGCGGACGATGGTCACGATCCGAGGCGGTCGATCATTGTTTCGACTGATCGACGATGTCGACGGGGTCCGACGTCCGGACCGCGAGCTCGAAACCTTCAGTGTGGAAAAGATCGCGTTCCACAACTCTTCGGCCTCGGGGAACGTCTTGCGGCTCCGATCGAGCAGAGTGATCACGTGTTCCCGGAAGTCCTGGTCCAATTCATGAAGACCTTCGAGCAACGAGCGGGAGTCTCGCGCCAGGACGCGCACTGCTCGCTGCGCACGGGCGCGGAACAGGGCCCCCAGCCGCGGAAACTGCTCGATGTCACGCAGTCTCTTCGCAACTTCCAGTGCTGCGACCATCCGTACGATCGGACTCTTCGCCGACGATTCGGCCATCACGACGAGGCGGATCACCTCACCGACGAAGTCGGCGACATCACCGGGATCTGGCACCGACCCACGGAATGCGGCATTCGACGATTCGCGAGATTTTTGGATTTTTCGAGGTCTACTCCCGAGGGTTGGGGTCGACGCGGACAGTTTCTCGGTCCCTTCTCCACCGATCAGTTCGCTCATCAGGAGATCCCCTGCGGAGCCGACGTCCACTTCCAGAAACGCCAATTGTCCTGGCTTCGCCGCGTCGACCGCGACCACGATGCCATCGGAGAGCTGGAGCCGAAGGACTCCCGCAGGGCCGAACCGTCGCGAGGTCAAGGAGAACGACGAAGAATCCACGCTTCGGATCAGCAGATCCTCGGAGAAAACTCCGTCAACCACGGTCGGCTTCCTCGGCACGCTGGCGGGTCTCGCGCATCAGCACTTCGACTCGTCGTCGTTGGTCCAGCAGCACCTGAACACGACGATTGCGCCGACGCTGATTGGGGTCGCGTCCATCGGGTCGTGGGAAGAGATCGGTTTCTCCACTCAACCAGAGAGCCGGCCACATCAACGCTTGATCTCGTCGAACGCCGGCGCGTGGCCAAGGAAGCCGCCTCGGCCACGGCTGGCGCGGGAGTTTCCGAGACCGACCCCGACCATTCCCGGTCGCATCCCCCTGCACATTGACCCAATTGATCAGAGCACTCACCGAACGGAGATCTCCCTTGCCGATGCGCGCCCCGTGTGCCTCCACGACCGATCTCCACAACCCGGGACTGGTCTCCAATCGATGTGAGGAATCAACTTCAGCGTCGCTGGTCACGACGTCGACACCTTCACTTCCCGATGGATCCTCGTCATCGGGGTCCTCGACGGGGGCGGTTTCATCGTCCGGATCGGATGACTCGTCGCTGGTGCTTTCCGATTCGCGGACGTTGTGGAGCCGGTGGTGGTCATGCCGTCTGACCATCACCGTCACCACCGGGTTCGACGTCAAGGCGGTGGTCAATCTCTCGATGGTGTCTTTCAGTTCTTGATCGAGGATTTCCACGACCGACGGCCCACGACCCTCCTCCACATCGTGAAGAGCGGCCTTCTCGACGACATGGTCGAGTAGCTCGGCGGCAGCGATGTGCACGGCGACGGCTCGAAGACGCTCGGCGACCATGAGCCGTCGCTCGGGATCGTCGACCCACTCCTGTACGACTCTTCGAACTGGAAACGCCAGTCTCCGCTGCACCAGTGACTCCTCCGAACCCTCTGACACCCTGAGGATATGGTCAGGTCGTCGAGTCAACGAAGGAGTTGAACATGCCCGATGACGGACTGTGCCCGGAATGCGGAGAGTACATCGGTAGTGACGACTGGAAAGAGTGCCCCAACTGCGGAGCACAGTTCGACGACTGATGGTCCGTCACCCATGAACAACAAGAGACTGCTGGAGCGTCTCGGTGATCTCTCCATCGAGGCGCAGCGGGAGATCGAACAAGGCAGTGCCGAACGAGGAGCCGATCTCTGTCGACAACTGATCCAAGAGTGGTCGGCCCTGCAGGGTCCCGAGGGGGAACGGGTCCTGATCTGGCGTGGGTTTCTCGGTCGGGCTCTCACCGAGGCGCGTCGCTACCGAGAAGCCGAAGACGTACTCGCCCAACTGCTCATCGACCGGGAACGCCTGCTCGGACCGGATGATCTCTCGGTCATGGTCACGCGCGGCAATCTGGCCCGGGTGATCGCGCTGGGTGGCCGACCGCAAGAAGCCATCCTGCTGGGTCGCCTCCTCTATGCGGATCGACTGCGAATCCTCGGACCAGAAGATCCCTCCACTCTGGATTCGTTGGGCCATATCGCCCATTTCCACTACCTACTGGGCGACTTCGTCACGGCAGCCGAACTGTACGAGAACCTGCTGGACGAAAGGATCCGAATTCTCGGACCGAATCATCCCCATGTCTTCCAGACCGAGCACAACTTGGCTTCGGCCCGGGCCAGGAGTGGCGACCCGAACGACATCCAAGACCTCATGGACACGGCTATGGAACTCCAGGAGCAATTGGGCTTCGACGACCTGCTCACTCTGAACGCTTTCGCTCTCCTGGTCGAGGCTTTGACCAAGCTCGGTGACCAGTGGGTAAACGGCGATTTCATTCCTCAAAGACCGACATTGCTGAGTAACTTCAGTGAGGATTTGCACGCAAGACTAGGAAATATGTCTCGCGTG
>JBJTYE010000186.1:0-8758 GCA_046082625.1 Actinomycetota bacterium
CATGAGTCATCCCTTTCTCTCCGATGCCTGGATGGAAGCCGCCCAGGGCATTCGCGCCAAATACGAAGGCCAGACCCCCAAGATCAACGCAGTGGTGAAGATCAACCAGGTGATCACCGACGTGCCCTTCGGTGACGGCACCGTCAAGGCCTACATCGACACCTCGTCAGGCGAGATGAAGATGGAACTGGGCGAACTGCCCGATCCTGAGGCCACCGTGACCACCGATTGGGCCACCGCTCGAGCCATCTTCGCCCTCGGCGATCAGGCCACGGCCATGCAGGCCTTCATGGGCGGCAAGATCAAGGTCGTCGGCGACATGATGAAGATGATGGCCTTGCAGACGGCCATGCCCCAGACCGACATCACCGTCAAGATCGCCGAAGAGATCAAGGCAATCACCGAATAGCGACGTCACCGGTCGCCACATCCTCCCGGGCCGTCGGCGTCACCCGCGACGACAACACGACGGCCACCACCGCCACCACCGTGGCCACCAGGAAGGCCGCCGAGTACGACGCCGTGGTGGGTCGGCCGTTCCCCACCGACTGCTGCACCGAGGTCATGATCACCGAGCCGAACACGGCTCCGAGTTGAGTCATGAGCTGCTGCATGGCGCCAGCCACACCCAGATCCCGATCGTCCACGGCGTTGGCCACCAACGACGTCATGGCCGGGCTCGACATCCCGATACCGGCACCCGACAGTCCGAGAGCCAGCAACATCAACGCCAGGCCGGTGTTCGGACCGACGGTGGCGAAGGCCAGCATCGATCCGGTGACGCACAGACTCCCGGCCACACCCATCACCCGTTCCCCGAGTCGAATGGTGACGAAGCTGGCCAAGGGAGCGACGATGGCGAAGGTGAGCGGTCGAGTGATGACCACCAGCGAGATCTTGGCGGTGTCGTAGCGCAGGATCTCGTCGAGGACTTGGGGCGCCAGCAGGAATCCGCCCATGTAGGCGAAGTTGGACAAGGTCTGGGACAAGACCGGAAGGGCCACGTTGCGCGTCCGCAACCATTCGAGGGGCAGCAGCGGATGTTGCACCGTCTGTTCGATGCGGACGAAGACCATCAAAGACAGCACCGAGGCCGTCAACAACGACAGCGTGGCCGGATGGGACCATCCCCATTGCGGTCCCTGGTTGACGCCGGCCAGCATCATCGCCGCACCGGCTCCGAGCGTGGCCGAACCTCCGAGATCGAACGAGACGCCGTCGATGCGTTCAGTGTCGGGAAGCAACCACAGCGCCACGGCCACCCCCACCAGACACAGCGGGGCCTGCACGATGAAGATCACCCGCCACCCGAGAGCCTCCACCAAAGGTGCTCCGGCCACGACGCCCAACACCGGTGCACCGGCATTGACGAAACTCCAGTAGCTGAGTGGTCGGACCCGTTGTTCGGGCGGGAAGAGTCGATTGATGTAGGCCATGGTCGCCGGCCCGGTGGCCGCTCCGGCCGAGGCCGACAGGATGCGGAAGAGCACCATGCTCGGAGCGCTCCAGGCCACAGCGGTCAGAGCGGCGAAGATTCCGGCGCCGGTCAATCCGAGAACGAAGACTCGCTTGTGACCCCAGAGGTCACCGGCCTTGCCGAATGCCGGTCCGACCACGCCGAAGGCCAGCATCGGTCCGGTGATGGACCAGGACACGACCGAGATCGACGAATCGAACTCATCGGCGATCGAACCGAGGGACACCACCAGGATGGTGATGGTGAAGCCCACGGTGAACAGGGCCGAGAGCACCACCAGCAACACGGCCCAATGACGTTCGATGGGAACCTTGCGACCGATCCAACGACGAAGAAGGATGGGCCAGGGCACCACGCCGATTTCGTCGACGCCGACGGAATCGACGTTGAGAGTGCGCGGCGACGTCTCGCGGGCGTCAGCGCCCACGGCTCAGGACTTCGGCGCCAGCGCTGACATGGCCTGAGCGAGGCCGTCCACGGTCCAGCGATCGTTCTGGTCGATCTCCTCGGCCATGGTCCAGGACTGCACGCGGGTGACCTGACCACCCTGGACGAAGAAGGTCTCACCGTTGAAGGCGCACTTCTCCGACGACAGGTACGCCACCACCGGGCTCACGTTGGCCGGATCCCACATGTCGAAGGCACCTTCCTTCGGGGCCATGACGTCTTCGAGACCAGGCGTGGCCAGAGTCAAACGGGTCCGGGCGGCCGGAGCGATGGCGTTGCTCTTCACGGTGTAGCGCGACAACTCCTTGGCGCAGATCTTACTGAAGGTGGCGATACCGGACTTGGCCGCTCCGTAGTTGCTCTGTCCCGGATTGGAGAACAGCCCGGACGTGCTGCTGGTGTGCACGAGATTGCGAGGCTTGGTCACGCCGGCCTTGGCCTGTTCGCGCCAATAGGCAGCCGCGTGGCGAGTGGGGGCGAAGTGGCCCTTCAAGTGCACGGCGATGACCGCGTCCCATTCGGCCTCGCTCATGTTCACCAGCACGCGGTCCCGCAGGATGCCGGCGTTGTTCACCAGGATGTCGAGATCTCCAAAAGCATCGATGGCGCTCTGGACCAGGCGCGCCGCGCCGTCCCAGTCGGCCACATTTTCGCCGTTGACGATGGCTTGGCCGCCCATTGCCTCGATGTCGGCCACGGTCTGCTGAGCCGGGGTGATGTCGTTGCCGGTTCCGTCGTTGGTGCCACCCAAGTCGTTGACGACCACTTTGGCTCCTTCGGCGGCGAACAGCAGGGCGTGTTCACGACCCAGTCCTCGACCAGCTCCGGTGATGATGGCGACGCGACCTTCGAGTGCTCCCATGAGACGTTCTCCTCCCGCTGAGTTCCAGCGTCAGACTACGTGTCCGGGTGCGAGGGCGAAAAACCGTTCACCGAAGGCGATGCGCTCGCGGGTCAGGCGAGTTTCAAGTCGATGACCGTCCCACGAGGCAGAGACTGTCCCGGCTTGACGGCGGTTCCGGCCGATGTGACGGCGCTCACTTTGCCGGTCTGAGGTCCCTCCACCTTGCCGACCACGAATCCGGCCGCCTCCAGCGCGGCCTTGGCTTCGGCCAAGGTCTTGTTCCGCACATCGGGCAGAGACACCAGATCGGGGCCGCGTGAGATCGACACCGTCACGGCCTTGCCGGGAGACAGCAGTTCTCCGGCGGCCGGGGACTGCGCGGCGATGGCTCCTTGCAGGACGTCGTTCGAGAACTGGGTATCGGCGCGGTTCAACTTGAGACCGAGGCTGTCGAGGAGAGCCGTGGCGTTCTCGACGGTCATACCGACGAGATTGGGGACCTCGCTCGGGGTCGGACCCTGGGACACGACGATGTCGATCGTGGTTCCCTTGACGACTTCGGCACCCGGCTCGAGATTCGGTTGCTCTGCCACCTGAATGCCGATGACCGTGCCTTCGGGATCGGTGTCGCTGTAGCCGGGAATCTCCTGGCCGACCACGAATCCGACTTCGGTGAGAGCCAACTTCGCATTTTCGACCTTCATGCCCACGATGTCGGGCAACTTGACCGGCGGCGGGCCGCCCGAGACGAAGAACGTGATGTCGCCACCCGAGCGCAAGGACGACCCTTCGGGAGGATCGGTGCGGATGACCTCACCGAGTGCGAACTCGTCACTGAATTCCTCGGTGATCAGGACTTCCCAGTCGTATTCGGTCACCAGATTCTGCGCCTCGCCTTGATCGAGTCCGGCAAGAGTCGGAACGGCATACGACTTGGATTGGGTGGCATTGAAGACGAAGTAGCCGCCGGCGATGACCACCAGCACCGCCACGGCCACCACGATCCACCGCATGACCGACGGACCGTCACCGTCATCATCGTCCAACAAGTCGTAGGCCTCGCCGGCCATTGCCGGATTCATCGTCGTCGGATTCACCGTCGTCGGGTTCACGGTCGTCGGTCGATCGGCGATCGGCGGGACCGATGAACGACGGCCGATTCTGGGCGTGCCGGTCGGCGGCGTGTCGACCACGGCCGGGTTCGGTGTGGTCGGTTGTTGCGGACTCTGACCCGTGGAGGGGAATTCCCCGATGCGCAGACGCGGCGCAGATGCGGTCTGCGGCGGCGACACGGCCGGTTGAACGGTTGTGGTTTCGGCGGGCCGGAACAAGGTGGCGCTCGAATCGTCACCGAAGCGAATGCTGCCCGACGGATCCCGCCGCTCGGGACTGCCTCCCGGCATCGGAATCATGACCACCGGCAACGGAGCCGGTCGAGTCAGCGTCGGAGCCGCTTGGACCAGCGCGCGTCCCATCTCGGCGGCACTGGAGCGTTCCGATGGATCGGACCGACCGGCGCGCTCGAGAACCGAGGCCAATCCGCTGAGATCGGCCGAAACGGGGAACAGGCGATTCACCCGCGCCGACAACGTGCCGACCACCGAATCGACGAGGAACGGGACTTGTCCCGAGACCGCCTCGACCAGGATCAAGGCCAGCGCGTAGACGTCGGCCTTCTCGTCGAAGGCTTCGCCGGTGGCCTGTTCGGGAGCGGCGTAGCGCGCCCGCTCCATCGAGATCCCCTTGGTGTCGGACCAGGCGCGTTCGGAGATGACCGAGACCACGCCGAGATCGGCCACTCGGGACTTGCGGTCCTCGCCGAACATGATGGCCGACGGTCGCAGATCGTGATGGACGAAACCGCGTTTGTGGGCGTAGTCGAGGGCCCGACACACCTCCACGCCCAAGACCAGTGCTTGGCTCGGAGTCAAGTGTCGATTGCGGTCCAACATGTCGGCGAGAGTGCCGCCGGCCAGTCGCTCCTGCACCACATAGACCCGGTTCTCTCCACGGGCCTCGACTCGGCCATAGGCCACCGTCGGCACCAGATGGGGATGCTTCAACTGCGACACCGCCGCTGCCTGGTTCAACAAGGCCGCCCCGTCAGCCCGCGACGCCTGTCCGGAGAAGAGTCGGATGACCACGTCTTGTCCGGTGCGCTGGTCCACCCCGAAATAGGCAGTGGACGACGTGGACCGGGACTGCTCGGACACCAGCACGAACCGGTTGTCGATCAGGGATCCGACCAGGGAATCGGGGTCGTTGTTCTCGAAGAAAGACATCCCCTCCAAACTAGTGGTTCGGGCCTTCCTGTGACGCCCGCCTCCGGGCCAAAGTGCGAACATGCTGGACTATCGGTGAGAATGGCGGAGTGAGCGACGTCGGCACCGACATCGAGACTGCAACGGAGGTCGCGGTTCGGGACCGCCGGCGGCGCCGTCTGACTCCCGAAGTGATCGTGGTGAGCGCGGTCGTGGCCGCCGGATTGGTCCTGGTGTTCCTCGGCCTCACTTCGGCGACCACCGGTCGCGATGCGCTCGGCTATCCCGACGCCATCGTCGACGTGTCCCCGGCACCGAACGATCGCCAAGTGCTGTCCCAGACCGAGATCCTGGTCGACCTGGCCGACGGATACGAGGCGGTCCTGGTCCTGGACGGCATCGAACTGCCGGTCACGAAGCTCGAAGACGTGGCCGGTCTTCTGGCAGAACCGGGTCAGCAGATCGAACTTCCGCCCACCGCCATCTACGACCAGGGCAATTCGCTCATCCGTTTCGAACCTCGGGAAGGCGCTCCGGTGGAGCGCTATCGCACCGGTGTGCACCAGGTGCAGGTCATCTTCTGGAAGATCGAGGACGGCCGGTCGGCCTCGCGCAGTTTCTCGTGGGGGTTCGAAGTTCTCTGACCGCTCGTTCAGTCGGAGAGCTCGCCGGTGGCCAGCAATCGCTCGAACGCTGCTTCGTCGAGGATCGGCACGCCGAGTTCTTCGGCCTTCGAGACCTTGCTCGCACCGGGATCCCGACCCACCACCAAGGCGAAGGTCTTCTTCGAGACCGAACCCGGACTCTTGCCACCGCGATCCTTGATGGCTCTTTCGGCTCCGTCGCGATCGAATCCGGCGAGAGTGCCCGACACCACCACGGCCTTGCCCTCCAGCACCTGCGGCAATGACGACACCTCGACGCGACCGAAATCAACTCCGGCCCGTCGCAACTTGTCCACGAAGGCCCGGTTCGACTCGTTGGCGAACCAAGTCGTGATCGACTCGGCGATCACCGCCCCCACTCCGTCCACGGTGGCCAGCTCCTCAGCCGACGCCTCCACGATGCGCTCCAGACTTCCGAACTCGGCGGCCAATGCCTCGGCAGCCGACGGTCCGAGATGCTTGATACCGAGAGCAGTGAGGATCTTCGGAAGCGGACGGGACTTCGAACCTTCGATGGCGTCGAGCAACTTCTGGGCGCTGATGCGCGCGAACCCTTCGAGAGTCAAGAGTTGGTCGAGACCGAGCGAGTAGATGTCTCCCGGATCGTCGACCAGTCCGGCATCGCAGAGTTGCAGCGCGGTCCGCTCGCCGAGACCTTCGATGTCCATGGCACCACGCGAACCGAAATAGATGAGCCGCTGATCGCGTTGGTTGGGACAGCCGGGTTCGACGCACATGTGATTGGCCTCGCCCTCGGGCCGGACCAACGTGCTGCGCAGCGGACAGGGACAGGTCGTCGGAAAACGCCAAGGCTTGGACGACTTCGGCCGCCGGGCCAGCACCGGACCGACCACTTCGGGGATGACGTCGCCGGCCTTGCGCACCGTCACCGTGTCACCCGGACGCACATCTTTCAGCTGCACCTGGTCCTCGTTGTGCAAGGTGGCCATGGCCACCGTGGACCCTCCGACGAACACCGGCTCGAGCACGGCGAAGGGTGTGACCCGTCCGGTTCGACCCACCGAGATCTGGATGTCGAGCAAGGTGGTGGTCCGCTCCTCGGGCGGGAACTTGAAGGCGATGGCCCAACGCGGCGCGCGGGCGGTGAACCCCAGTTGTTCTCTCTGGGCCAGATCGTCGATCTTGACCACCACGCCGTCGATTTCATAGGGCAAGAGATGGCGTTCTTCCTGCCAGCGATGACAGAACGCCACCACCTCGTCGAAGGTGGCCAATGTCGTGACATGGGGGTTGACCGGGAATCCGAGATCCTTCAGATAGTCGAGGGTGGCGTGATGGGAGGTGAAGTCCGGTCCACCGACGACCTCACCCAATTGATAGGACCAGAACGCCAATCCCCGGCTGGCGGTGACCGAGGCATCCTTCTGCCGCAGACTTCCCGCTCCGGCGTTGCGAGGGTTCACCGGGACCGGTTCGGGTCGTTTTCCGGCCGCCACGCGTTCGACGTTCTCGGCCTCCTTGGCCGACCTCAGTTTCTGGAAGGCGGCGATGGGCAGATACACCTCGCCCCGCACTTCGAGGACTTCGGGGACCACTCCCCCGGGGGGCGGAGACAGCAGCTGGGGCAGGACGGAAATGGTCGCCACGTTGGCCGTCACGTCCTCGCCGATCCGTCCGTCGCCGCGGGTGGCCGCTTGGACCAGCCGACCCGATTCGTAACGGATGCTGATGGCCAAACCGTCGATCTTGAGTTCGCAGGCGTACCGCACCGTCGCACCTTCGGACACGCCGCGGCCGATCCGCTCACCCCACGCCGACAACTCGTCGAAGTCCATGGCGTTGTCGAGACTCATCATCGGCACGCGGTGCTCGACGGGGTCGAAGGTCCCCGACACCACTCCACCGATGCGCTGGGTCGGGGATTCCGCACTGACCAAGTCGGGGTTCTCGGATTCGATGCGTTCCAATTCGCGCACCATGTCGTCGAACTCGGCATCGGAAATCTCGGGTTCGTCCCGGGCGTAGTACAGCAACTGATGTCGTTCGATCTCGCGCCGCAAGAACGCCACTCGTTCGACCAAGGACTGGTTCACTGCATCAACCTGCTCATCGTTCGATTCACACGTGGGGAGAACTCCCGCGACACCGGAAGTGTAGATCCGGCCTGGTCTTCACGATCCGGCTATCGGCGATCGGGGATCCTCAAGCACCGACGGTCAAACGGGTGGCGACCGCCTGGGTCCGGACGCGCTCACCGATATCGCGCACCTGCGCGTAGACGATCTCGGCGGTGGTCTCGGTGTGGTTGGCCAGTCCGCAGGCCGGGGTCACCAAGGACTGCTGACGCAGACGCATGGCATCGCAGCCGGCCTGTACCAGGTCACACCACAGGGCACCCAACTTCTTCCAGGATCGTTCGGCACTGGCCATCACCGGACCATGCGTGGGAACCACTCCCCAAGCGATCACCCCGCCCCGATTGAGAAAGGTTCCGAGCGCACCGGCATGAGCCACCAGCTTCTGGGAGACCGGGAGGCTGAGCACCGCCGGACCGGTCGCCGACAGAATCGCCGGGTCCACCGACCCACACGAATGCAGACCCACGGTGGCACCGCTCTCGACGCTCGCCAAGGCCCCCGACATCAGATCGACCGCCGTTTCCGGGGCGATGGGAAACGACTCGTCCATCAGCGGCGAGAGATCGGGCTCGTCGATGAAAACCACTTGGGGGCACTGCGGCAACTCGTGGCGAATGAGAGCGTGAATGGCGGCCACGTGCGAGCGAACCGTGGAGGTGGCGACCTCGAAAGCGAGCTCGGCCGGGACTCCGGCTCGTCGCAGGGCGGTTCCGAGGGTGACCGGTCCGGTGAACTGCCACTTGATCGGACCGCTTCGACCGCGGGCGACATCCAGAAAGGCTCGCAATCCGGAGAAGGCTCCATGATCGACGTCGGTGGTGACCGGCATCGCCGGATCGATCCGGTCGGCATCGACCATCAGCGATCCGTATTGACCGACGCTCACTCCCTGCATTCCCACCACCGCCTGGGCGATCATGCCCTCGGCCGGACTCAGTTTGGGAAGAGTAGGAATACAGGGAAGG
>JBJTYE010000187.1:0-3167 GCA_046082625.1 Actinomycetota bacterium
TTGGTGCGGAGGCTTTCTCCTCCGTTGAGCAGGATAATCACCGCACGGGCCGAACCCCGTACCCATCGCTCACAGAGGCATGTTGTCGTGTTTGCGGCCCGGAAAGGTCTCGCGTTTGTCGACCAGAGCCGACAGGGCATCGCAGATCGCCGAGCGGGTGTCGGACGGTTCCACGACTGCATCGACGAAGCCGCGCTCGGCTCCGACATAGGGGTTCAACAACCGCTCGGCGTAGTCGGCTTCGAATGCAGCTCGCTCCTCCGTAGTGGCACGGCGTTGCAAGATGGCGGCGGCCTGACCGGCGCCCATGACTGCCAGTTCGGCCCAGGGCCAAGCCAGACAGAGATCGTTGCCCATCCGTTTCGAGTCCATCACGATGTACGCGCCGCCGTAACTCTTGCGCAGGATGACGCAGATCCGAGGGACGCTGGCCCGCCCATAGGCGAACACCAGTTGGGCGCCGTGGCGGATCATCCCTCGCCACTCCAGGTCTTTGCCCGGATAGAAGCCCGGTGTGTCCACCAAGGTGATGAGCGGCAGATTGAAGGCGTCGCAGAAGGACACGAAACGCGCCCCTTTCTGGGACGCCGGGATGTCGAGGGTTCCGGCCAGGGCCACGGGCTGGTTCGCCACCACGCCCACCGGGCGGCCGTCGAACGTGGTCAAGGCGGTGATCAGGTTGGGGGCGAAGTGGGGTCGCAACTCCACGTAGTCGCCGTCGTCGCAGAGTGCCGACAGCACGTGCCGGACGTCGTAGCTCCCGGTGGAACTCGCTGGAATGAGTTCTCCGGCCTCCGGTGTGGAACGGTGCGGTTCGTCGTCGGTGGCCCAGCGCGGTGCCTCGGCATCGAGATGGTCGGGCAGGTACGACAACAGGTGCTGGGCGTAGTCGACGGCCGCGGCGAGGTCGCCCACCACCGCAGTGGCCGATCCCGAGTACCTGGAATGCACGCCGGCGCCGCCGAGTTCGTCGTTGTCGATCTGGACGCCGGTGAATTCGGTGACCATGGTCGGTCCGGACACGAAGGCGTAAGCCGACTGGGTCATGATCACGTGGTCCACGATGCCGAGCAACAGTGCCGGTCCGGAGACCGCCGGCCCGTCGACGATGATGATGGTGGGAACGAAGCCCGAGCAATCGGTGAGCGCCTTGGCGGCCAGTCCCCAGCCGTGAAGAGCCGAGAAGCCCTCCCTGATGTCGGCGCCGGAGGAGGCCATGACAGCCACGAAGGGAACGCGCGCATCGAAAGCGGCTCGGGCCGCCGTCTCGATGAGTGACGACGAATCGGAGGACAGCGCGCCGCGGTGGGTCTCGGCGGTGATCTCGAGCCAGACCACCCGTCGGCCGTCGAGGTCGCGGACCTGGGCCTCGGCCACCCCGGGAACCCGGGCTTTGAGCGGTACCTGCGTCACGTCGTCACAGTACGTCTCCGGATCCGGATCAATGGACTGGGAGGGATTCGGCGCCCACGTGCAGACCTGGTTGGCGACCTTCGCGCCGCTGGATGACGGCTCGGGCAATGTCGAGGCAGGCACGGGTCACCGCAGTCGGACCCGGACGACGGCGTTGCACCCAGCCGACGACTCGGCGCGGCAGGTCGGGAACGGTGATGGTGGAGAAATTGCCGGAGAGCCACACCGGAACGGCGGTGGCCGGCACGATGGCGGCGCCGAACCCTTCGAAGGCCAGCGAGGCCATGAGCCGGACTCCGTCGATCTCGGCCTGGACGCCCAAGGTGACATGGTGCTCGTCGGCGGAGCGGTTGATGATGCGCCGCAGGGCGGCCGATGGGGGAGGCAGCAAGAGTGGATGCTCGGCCAGATCCGCGATCGATACTCGACGGCGACCGTGCAACGGATGGCGAGCGTGGACCAGGAGAACCAGGTCCTCGGCGAACAAAGGCTCGACCTGGAGTTCGGGTTCCTCGACCGGGAGGTGCACGATGGCCGCATCCAGGTGGCCCGACAGCAAGCGGGGAAGGAGGCTGGATGTCCCACCTTCGGAGATCAGCGGTCGGACATCGGGGTAGTTCTGGGCGAGTCGGGTGAGGAACTGGGGCATGAGCCACCGACCGGTGGTGGCCATCACCAGGAGTCGGCCGGCACGACGATGTTCTTCGATCTCAGCGGCCGCGAACGGTGGGACCATGTCACGCAGAGTCGGGGCCACCGAACGGGCCACCTTGCGGACCTCGGAGCGCTTTTGTCCCTTGGCCAAGGTGGCGGCCTGCCGGGCCAACAGCATCGAGGGCAGGGTCTCCCCGATGCGATTGAAGATCTCGAAGAGAGCCCGCTCCCCCGGCACGGTTCGATCGACCAGACCGGCCCGCCGCATTCCCTCGGAGAACACCGGACCCGACGCACCGGTCAGCAGGGTGCGGTCCAGATCGAAGAACGCCGCCGACTTCATGGCCCCACGGTAACGCCGATTCGACCCATCGAATCGAGAGCCGATCGCCGAGATCTCGAAAACGGGAAAGGCCCCGCTTGGGGGAAGCGGGGCCTCTCGACCTGGATCCCGGCGGAGGGGGGTCCGCCTGTGGGGATCTTGTCGTGTGTGTTCGGGGGGAACACACAGCGATCAACAGGTCTCATCATGCCAGTATTTCTCCTACCGTTCAAGTAGATAAGAGCGATATCAGATATCTTTTTTTCAGATGGACGTCCGGCAGATCTCGTCGCTCCTGGCCATCGCCGACCACGGCTCCTTCTCGGCCGCCGCCCGAGCCCTGTTCACCGTGCAGTCGAACGTCTCGGCCCACATCGCCCGCCTGGAGCGAGAGGTCGGGGCAACCCTGGTCGACCGGACATCTGGCGCCCTCACCGAGGAAGGCCAACTGGTCGCCGACCATGGTCGTCGAATCATGCGCGAACTGGACGACATCGCCGCCGACCTCGCCGCCATGCACGACATCGTGGCCGGCGAGGCTCGCGTCGGGGTGATCGGCACCACCGGTCGGTGGCTCATGCCCCAGTTCCTCACCCGACTCGCCCAGAACTACCCCGACGTCCGACCGCTGATCTCCGAAGGTGGGACATCCAGCCTCCTTCCCCGCTTGCTGTCGGGCCACCTGGATGCGGCCATCGTGCACCTCCCGGTCGAGGAACCCGAACTCCAGGTCGAGCCGTTGTTCGCCGAGGACCTGGTTCTCCTGGTCCACGCTCGC
>JBJTYE010000188.1:0-14487 GCA_046082625.1 Actinomycetota bacterium
TCGGAAATACGTGGTGATGTACTTGGTGGTGCTATCCGGCCCGAATCCGACAGGGGTGGCCACGACATCTCCGTAACCGAGTGGTGCGGCACCCTGGGCCCAGGCCGAATCGGTGAAGTGGTAGTCCTTCCACGTCGTCCCCAGGTCGGAGCCCTGATCGTGGTACTTCCAGGTGGCGCCAGTGGGGACCAGGGTTTCCCACACCGTCGGCGGGGTGATGCTGGTGCGGAACGGACCAGTGATCTCATAAGTACGTCCGGTGGCACCATCGATGCCGCGTTGGGACGACACGTACATGCGGGTCTGGTCGGGTGAGAACGCCACTCCGCACCACTCCGACGCCGAGTGTCCATTGATGCGCAGGAAAGGAGCGACTTCGCGATCGCCGGCCCCGTTGTCGGCGATCAGACAGACCTCCATGTTGCCGCCGTCCTCGCAGACATAGACGTCACCCGAGGGCGTGTGCACGGTGCAGTTGTCCACGGCGTTCAGGGCCGCACCCGACATGGTCACACCGTCGTAGAGAACCGAGATCGCTAGAGTATCCAAGTTCACTTCCCAGACTTTCTTGTCGCCTTTGGTGGTGAAGTACAGGGTTCGGTTTTCGATCCACAGTCCCTCGCCACCATTGAAGGCCGTCGTCGAACCTTGGCGATCGGGTCCCCCTGCGGAAGAGCTGACCCACGTGAGGAGGCCGCCACTCATGTTCGCGGCGTACAACTGACCGGCGCCGAAGTCGCCACGTGTCGTCGGCACGAACCGGTAGAAGCGTCCACTCGGGTCGTCCTCGGTGAGATACACGTACCCGGTCACCGGGTCCTCGACGGCGGCCTCGTGATTGAACGAGCCGAGAGCCGGCCGCACGACACCTTGACTCGGATTCAAGGGATCGCACTCGTACACCTTGCCGCCCGAACCGCTCTCCTCACACGAGAACCACTTGCCAGCAACCGTCTTGCCACCGGCGCAGTTGCGACTTGTGCCGGTCAGAATCGCGTAGGCACCGATGATGTTCCCGGCGGAATCGAACTTCAGCGAGCTGGCCCCGCCACCGCCACTGCCGACCTCGGAGTTCACCACGTACGCCCATCCGCCACCGGAGGCCGGGAAGCATGCACCGCCATCGGGGGCGAAGGGCCAGGTGTAGGTGGTTCCTGCGACTTTGGTTCCAGATGTGGCCAGGAGGCGACTGCTGAATCCACTGGGCAGAAGGAATCCGTTCGCATCGGCGGTGGTGGACAACGGTCCGTAGGGACCGACGCCGGCGACCGTGGCGGCGCGAGCCAGGGCCGAACGCAGGAGTGTTCCACCGAACATGGCCGTACCCGAGGCGGCCAGTCCGGCTCGCAAGAAGGATCGTCGGTCGATACTGAGCGTCATCGGTACTCCCACACCGTGGCCGGACACCCGACCGAGCATCGATAGTACATACTCGTTGCTTCGCCACGACCTGGATCGAGGGCCATAGGTACGATTGTCCGATGGCAACGTCTCCGATCACTTCCATGGCCGGGATCGTCCGGCATCACAGTGCCACTCGCGGTGGCAAGACCTGTCTCATCGAGGGGGAGCGCACGCTGACCTGGAGTCAGATGTTCGAGCGGGCCCAGCGAGTGGCCAACGGTCTCTCGGCCGCTGGAGTCGGCCAACAGGACCGCGTGGCCTTCTTGGACAAGAACGGCATCCCGCACTTCGACGTCTTCTTCGGAGCGGCTCTTCTCAACGCCGTCAGCGTGGACGTGAACTGGCGACTGGCGGCTCCGGAAGTGGAGTACATCGTGAACGATTCCCAGGCCAAGGTGCTGGTGGTCGGACCGGACTTCGTGCCCATCCTCGATGCCATCGAGCCGAACCTGACGTCGGTGACCACCATCCTGGTGATCGGTGGTCATGCCAAGCACGAGGACTGGGAGTCCTGGATCGCTCGTCAGCCCCTCGGTGATCCGTCTATTCCGTCGGCCGATGACGACGTGGCCTTCCAGCTGTACTCCAGTGGCACCACGGGCCGTCCGAAGGGCGTGATGCTCACCAACCACAACTTCTTCGCCCTGCTACCGCTGGCCAAGGACATGTGGGAGCTGTCCCCGGAGGCCGTGAACATGATCGCCATGCCGCTCTTCCACATCGGTGGCGGCGGATGGGCCATGGCCGGCATGTACGAGGGTTGCTCGAGCGTCATCGTGCGGGAACTCGATCCGTCCAAGATCATCGAACTCATCGGCGCGCTGCGCATCACCCACGGGTTCGTGGTGCCGGCGGTGCTGCAGTTCATGTTGATGATCCCAGGGGCCACCGAGGCCGACTACTCCAGCCTCAGGGTTCTGGTGTACGGGGCGTCGCCGATCTCCGAAGAGGTGCTGGCCCAGAGCGTGCGGGTCTTCAAGTGCAAGTTCTGGCAGGCCTACGGTCTGACCGAGACCACGGGTGCCATCGTCAACCTTCCCCCGGCAGATCACGATCCCGATGGGCCGAACAAGCACCGTCTGCGGAGCTGCGGTCTGCCCGGTCCGGGGGTGGAGATCCGCATCGTGGACACGGACACCTCCAAGGACTGCCCGCAAGGCGCGGTCGGAGAGATCTGGATCAGATCGCCCCAGGTCATGAAGGGGTACTGGCGCATGCCCGAGGAGACCGCCAAGAGCATCACGTCGGAGGGCTGGTTCCGCACCGGGGACGCCGGCTATCTGGACGCTGACGGATACCTATATATCCACGACCGGGTGAAGGACATGATCGTGTCCGGGGGCGAGAACGTCTATCCGGCCGAGGTGGAGAACGTGCTCATGTCCCATCCGGCCATCGCCGATGTGGCCGTCATCGGCGTCCCCCACGAGAAATGGGGCGAAACCCCCAAGGCCGTGGTGGTACGCAAGGCTGGCGTCGAGGTCACCGAGCAGGAGATCATCGACTTCGCCCGGGAGCGGCTGGCCAAGTTCAAGTGTCCGACCAGCGTGGACTGGGTGGACGTCCTGCCCCGCAACCCGAGCGGCAAGATCCTGAAGAAGGACCTCCGCGAGCCCTACTGGGTGGGCCACGAGCGACGGGTGAACTAAGGGTCTACTGCAAAATGGGACTTTTGTCGGTGGTCGTGGCCCCGGGCATTGTTATCCTTGGGTGTGCGGGACCCGTGTGACGGTTCGGCACATTAGTAGAGGAGACAATCATGAAGGTTTTCGTCAAGGCCTACAACTTCTTCACCGCCCCCAGCGATGATGAAAAAGGCGCATCGATGGTCGAGTACGGCCTCTTGGTCGGACTGATCGCTATCGTTGTGATCGGAGCCTTGGAATTGCTCGGTACCGGCATCAGCGATCTGTTCACCGACGCCGAGCAGGCCCTGCCCACTCCCTGATCATTCACTGACTTTCTCGACGTTTGGTGGAACCGGTCCTCGGATCGGATCCACCAAACCAGAGGGAGTTCCGATACACCGGGACCAACTGATGAATCTCATTCGTAGAAGTGCCCGGACCGGCCCGAGGGACCGAGGAGCGGTTGCTCTCGAGTTCGCCTTGATCGTGCCGTTGTTGCTGATGATGTCGATGGCCATTGTCGAATTCGGTCGTGCTTACAACACGGTGATTTCACTTCAGGGGGCGGCCAGAGAAGGGGCGCGAGTCCTGGCCCTCGGGAACCTGCAGCCTGACCTGGTGAAGGTCAAGGCTGCAGTCGACGGGTCGACGACATTCGCCATCGACACCATCAATACGACTCCTTGCACTGTTGCGGGTGGTCAAGCCAAAGTTCAGGTTCGTGAAGGATTCGGATTCGGAATTCCGTTCTTGCCAAGATGGTCTGTCACTCTTTCGGGTGATGCTGCGATGAGATGTGGATTGTGAGCTCGATGGTGAAGTTTCGACGAAGTGACCGTTCGGACCGCGGCGCAGTGATGATCTGGTTCGCAGCCTCCGTCGTGGTGTCCCTGGGCATGGGTGCACTGGTGATCGACATGGGCGCTCTGTGGACCGAGCGCCGTCAATTGCAGAATGGGGCCGACGCCGCTGCCATGGCTGTCGCCATGGATTGTGCGGCAGGGAACTGTGGCACCCCCTTGGCGAGGGCGCAGGAATATGCCAATTTGAATGCCGCTGATGATGTATCGAATGTCGATTCACTGTGCGGAAGCATGTCTCCATTGGCTGTCTGTCCCCCGCCGCCCGAAGCGGCGGGCACAAGCGGTTTCGTCGAAGTGATCGCCGGAACTCGAACGAGTGGCGGTGGGAGTCAAATCAAGTACCTACTCGCACCGGTTCTCGAGGGCGGGAAAGCCGGCAAGCACGTCACCGCCCGGGCAGTGGCGGGCTGGAGGGCGGCGGGCAGTGGCAAAGTCGCCGCCATGGTTCTGTCACGATGCGATGCCTTGCCATTGAACGGCATTCGCAGAGTCATGTTCATTGCGACAACGCCCGCCCAGACTTGTAACGACACGAAATATCGGAATATTCCCCAAGGATTCGAATTCGTGCAGGATGGTGACAAGGACTGTCTGGTCGCCATCTCCCTACTCTCCGTCGGTGGTGACAAGCTGCCCAAGGACAACGAGGGGAATAACCCGAATTGCAAAGCCCTCCTCAATGAGGCCATTGCAACTAGACAACCTCTGCTGTTCCCCATTGCCACGGGTCGGCAAGACGTGGGCTCGAACGCGACCTACACGATCGACGGTTTCGCACTGGTGCAACTCTGCGGCTACGACCTACCTGGAACAAGTACCAATGGCTGTTGCCCGAAACCGATCAAGGGCTATCGAGTCTGCGGGACCTTCGTGCGTGGAACCCTGATCGATGGAGACTGGGGTTCCGGAAACAACAGCGACTACGGTGCCTATGTCGTGAAATTGATCGGCTGACATGCGCCGCTTTCTAGGAATCGCAGCCGGGGTCCTCGCCGCCGTCATCGGAACCATCGTCTTAATGTCGGTGGTCGAAGATCGCGCCAACGATGCCAACAAGGAGCCTGAATTGGGGTCCGTGCTGGTGGTCAAGAAATTGATCCCCCGCCAGACCAGTGTGGAGCTGATCTCGTCCAGCCTCGAGGTCACCCAGATCCCGATCGACCTGATCGCGCCAGGAGCTGTGGCCTCTCTGGACCAAATCCAGTCCGGTTTGGTGACCGCTACGGAACTCCTACCAGGTGAACAACTGCTCATCGAACGCTTCGTGGACCCGCGCGTCCAGGACCGCCTTGTGGTTCCGGAAGGCTTGCAGGAGGTCACGATTTCGCTTCCGGTGCCACGAGTTCTCGGTGGCGAATTGATCGCCGGAGACACGGTCGGTGTGATCGCCTCGTTCACGGTCACGGTCGATGACGAAGACGTTCCCAGTACCGCATTCATTCTCCACAAGGTGCTCGTGACATCGGTGCAGTTCTCCAACAACGACGCGACGGCCATTGAGCAGTCCTTGGGAGTCACACAATACGACGTGAACAGGTATCCGACCGATTCGATCCTGGTGACCCTGGCCGTGTCCTCGGAGGACGCGGCACGCATCGTGTACGCCTCGGAGTTCGGAACTATGTGGCTGACCCTCGAGGGATCGAAGGCGTCCGTTGGCAATGACGGGGTCACCATCATTACCGACGTCATTCCGGTCCCGACACCATGACCACCACTGCGCCTCTCGTCGTCGTCTTGGGTCGGCTCGGAACCGATGTACAGACGGGAGAGCTCAGTCTGTTGCTCAGGGGTTCCTCCGGCGCCACCCTTCGACCGATTCCTTGGTCGATGTCTTTGTTGGACGATGAGGATCTATTGACCGACCAGATCGTGGCGGCCAAACCGACCGTCCTCTGTCTTGGGGTCGATGTTCCACAGGAGTTCGCTCTCAACCTGACCCGTCAGGTCTTCAACCTCGCTCCGACGGTCGAGGTGATCTTCGTTCGTGAGCCGTCGGCTGCACTATGGGCGCAGATGACCCGCGTCGGGGGACGTGACATCGTCGACCCCGACAGCGGCGTGGAGGAGATCGCCACAGCGATCGGAACGGCGATTCAGCGTTCTCGCAGTGTCCAGACTCACGTTCAGGCTTCGAATACCAAGGAACGTCGTCAGGGGCGAGTGATCGTCATTCTGTCACCCAAGGGCGGTTCGGGTAAGACGACTGTCTCGGTCAACGTGGCCGAAGCGATCGCTGAACGCGCTCCGGGCCGAACCGTCCTCGTCGATCTGGACTGTCAGTTCGGTGACGTGGCCACGGTTCTGGGTCTCGAGCCGGAGAGGACCCTGACCGATCTCGGTGCCTTGAAGGAAATGGATCAGACCGCCTTCAAACTCTTCTTGACCCGGACCGGATCGACCCGTCTGTTCGTCCTGCCTTCATCGGGTACGCCGGAAGAAGCGGATCTGATCGACGAATCCAGGGCCAACGAAATCCTCAATCTCGCTCGATCCAGTTTCGATTACGTCATCGTCGACACCGCAGCCGGCATCGATGAGCGGTCATTGGCAGCTATCAACCAGTCGACGGACTTACTTTTCGTTGCCAGTATGGACGTCACCAGCATCCGTAACCTGATGAAGGAACTCGAATTGTTGGAGAAGCTCGGCCCGTCGCTCCAGCATCGTCATTTCGTCCTGAACCGCGTCGACTCGTTGTCGGGCCTCAAGACCAAGGACATCGTGGCCGCCGTTGGTCTACCCATCTCGCACATGGTCGACGCCGCACCCATAGTGGTGCAAAACTCGAACGCTGGCAGGGCCGTCGTACTGGCCCAGCCGAATGCTCAGGTGTCCAAGCAACTTCGGGCAATCGGCGAGGCGTTTCTGGCCGAGGAGGACAAGTCGGTCAAAGAGAAGAAGCTCAGGTTTCCAGGACGGAAATCGTCATGAAACTGTCGGAGCGCTTGAAGGACGTCGAGAGGGATGAAACAGGTAACCTCGCGCGCGCTCCTGCCAACGATCCGATGTGGCTGGTACGTAAGCGAATCGCCGACGCCCTGTACGAGAGACTCGGCAATCGTCTCTTCGATTCTCGGATCACCAGACAGAGCCTGACGGACTTGGTCGCCAGTCACATCGACGAGTTGTTGACAGCTGATGGAACCGCGCTGAGTGGTTCCGAACGAACGTCGTTCGTCGAGTTGGTCCTCGACGACGTCATGGGCCTCGGACCGATCGAACCACTTTTGGACGATCCGACCATTAGCGAGGTCATGATCAACGGTACCGATCCCGTCTACGTCGAGCGTGCCGGAAAGATCGAACGAATCAGTGTTCGATTCGCGACCGAGGAGCACTTGCGCCGAGTCATCGATCGCATCGTTGCCGGGGTTGGACGTCGCGTCGACGAAGCCTCGCCGATGGTGGATGCCCGATTGCCGGACGGCTCTCGAGTCAACGCCATCATCCCCCCTCTTGCGGTCGATGGCCCTGTGTTGACCATCCGAAAATTCTCCAACGACAAGCTGGGTGTGAGCCAACTCATCGAAATGGGTGCGGTCACCCAAGAAGTAGCCGATCTGCTGGGAGCGGCGGTGCGGGGAGCCAAGACCATTCTGGTGTCGGGTGGTACCGGAACCGGCAAGACGACTCTGCTGAACATCTTGTCCTCGTACATTCCGAACACCGAGCGCATCGTCACCATCGAAGACGCAGTCGAACTTCAATTGCGCCAGGAACACGTGATTCGACTCGAAAGCCGGCCGCCGAACCTGGAAGGCCAGGGCGAAGTCACCATCCGCGATCTGGTCCGCAACTCGCTTCGTATGCGACCCGACCGGATCATTGTGGGTGAAGTCCGCGGAGCCGAGGCCCTCGACATGTTGCAGGCCATCAATACGGGCCACGACGGCTCGCTTGCCACCATTCACGCCAACGCTCCTCGCGATGCCCTGTCTCGGTTGGAAACCATGGTCATGATGGCCGGATTCGAACTGCCTCTGCGAGCCATCCGGGATCAAGTCGCGTCGGGTCTCGACATCATCGTGCAATTGACCCGATTCCGTGACGGATCGCGACGGGTGACGCAGGTTTCGGAGATCGAGGGCATGGAGGGTGACATCATCACCATGTCCGACCTGTACAAGTTCGAGCGTCAACCGGGCTACAACGCCGACGGGAAGGTCGTGGGCGCCCTCCAGTCGACGGGCGTGCGGCCGACCTTCATGGATCTCTTGGGCGAACTGGAGAACAGGAGCAGCGAGACACCGCAGGACTCCAATGGTGTCCGGCCACAGCCTCGTAAGAAACTGTGGTGAACCGCCGAAAGCTGCTCGGTTCGACCGCAGGAACCTTAGCGGTCCTCGTGGGACTGATGTCCGGGGTCGCCGCATCCACGGTGTCGGTGGCCGGGGATCCTGGGCTGACCATCGAGGATGTCGATGTCGAGGACTTCCCCCAGATCAAACTGACGGTCGGGGTATCGGGCGGACTTGAGGCACTGGAAGCGGGCGGAGAGGAGTTCACACTTCTCGAGAACGGGAAATCCCTTCCCTTCGAACTTCTTCCTCTCGAGAACGCCCAGGATTTGAACGTGGTGATCGTGTTCGACCGCTCGGGTTCGATGGGGAACGATCCCATGAAAGCGGCCAAGGACGCTGCCTTGGCCTTCGTCAACGCCCTTCCCCCGGAAGTGGGAATCGGATTGGTGAGTTTCTCCACCGATGCGACGGTCGAACTTCCCATCTCGCAGGACCGAACCGCATTGACGTCGGCGATCGAAGTTCTCGATTCCGATGGCAGAACGTCGCTCTACGACGGGGTGATCCTGGCATCGTCTCTCTTCGAACCAACGGCCAAGCGAAAGGTCCTGGTCGTGCTCTCCGATGGAGGCGACAACGACAGCGCCGCGACCCTCGAAGCCGCGGTCCAGGCGGTTGCGGGTCTGTCCGTCGAGATGATCGAACTGGCGACTCCGGAATCGAATCGCGCGGCCTTGGATCTCCTCGCGGCCCCGCTTCCGGTTCGTTCAACGGCGGATCCGGCGCAACTCCAGGCTCTCTATGAGAGCGTGGCGCAGAAACTCACGGGACGGCTCACCGTTCGGTACGACTCCGTGGCCGAATTCGGTTCGCTGATCGCGATCCAATTGACTCTCGGATCCGGTGATCGAGTACGAACGGCATCCGTCGAGGTCGACGCCCCAGTGGCGCCCACGACGTTGCCGGCGATCGTGAGGGTCGAGCAAACCGACGTCGGAGGATTGTCCGCCGCCCAGATCATGAGTTTCCTGCTGATTTGTGGGGGAATTCTGTTGGCAACGTACTTCGCCACCGACAAGCGATTGCGATTGGCCCGCCAGCGCTTGATTCCCCAGGGAACCAAGGCCCGGATGGAGAAGAAGCGGGATCCACTCGGGAGCGTCAAACAATGGATCGAGACCAGTGAACGTCAGCAAAAACTGATCTCCGACATCGATACCTTGGGACTGAACCGAGAGCCGGGCTCGGTGATCGTGTCGGTCCTTGCTGCGGCAGTCTTCATGGGTCTGCTCTTCACCCTGGTCGGGAACCTGGTTGTGGGTCTCGTGGTGGCGTTCATGGTTCTGATGGCGGCAAGAGCTCGACTGAACAGCAAGGTGGCCAGGCGCAAAGCGGATTTCATTGCCCAACTTCCAGAGACGCTCGGCACGATGAGTTCGATGTTGAGGACCGGGTATGGACTGACCCAAGCGCTTGGGGCGGTGGCCGAGGAATCCATGGAGCCGACCAAGAGTCTCTTGAACAGGGTGATTCTCGAAGTCGGCACCGGCCGGGATCTCATCGAGTCGCTCAGAGCAATGGCGTCCCAGTTGGACAGCATCGACTTCGACTGGGTGATCGCTGGTATCGAGATCAGCCGAGAGACCGGTGGCGATCTTGCAAAGACCATGGACACTGTCGCCGACACCATCCGTGAACGGGACAAGTTGCGAGGCCAGATTCGCGCCCTGACCGCCGAAGGTCGCTTCTCCTCGTACATCATGTTGGCTCTACCGCCCGGGGTGGGTCTCATGTCCTACATCATCAATCCCGAGTTCTACTCGATCTTCACCGAACAGGTGGGTGTGATCATGTTGGGCATCACTGGATTCCTCATGGTCGCCGGCTACTTCTGGATGCAGAGCATGATTTCCAAGGTGTCCTTATGATTCTCCTCGGCTCGATTCTGGTGGCATTCGGGTTGGCGTACGCCGTCTATAGCTGGACCACGACCCGTCGTCCGACAGCCCTGAACTTGGGACGTAGTGTGACCAGGGTTCCGAAACCATCGACAGTCGGGGCGTCGATGTCCAGATTTCGAAAGTTGATCGTTCGGCGTGCCATGCCACCGTCGAGGGTCCGTCGTCTGGAATTGACTTTGGCCAGGGCAGGTCAGCCGGAGAACTACAGCGTCGAAAAGATCATCGTTCTCAAGATCCTCGGTGGGTTCGTCGGCGGATTCGCAGGCATCACCTATTTTTCCGGTAATCCCGGCTTCTTCGGGGTCATCGTCCTGATCATGGGTCCGGTGGGAGGGTTCGTGGTTCCGGAAATCCTGATCTCCAATCGCGCCGATGCGCGTCGTGATGCAGTCCGTGTGGCCTTACCGGATGCCATCGACCAATTGGCAGTGACGGTTCGAGCAGGCTTGAGTGTCGATGGGGCTCTCGTACGCGTGAGTACCACACTGCGAGGAGCACTGGCCGATGAATTGAAGCGTGTCGTTCAGGACATTCAATTGGGAATGGCCAGAGTTGATGCTTTGCGTTCGATGGCAGAGCGGATGGACATTCCCGAATTGAGCGTCTTCGTCAGGGCCTTGGTGCAGGCCGACACTCTGGGCATCCCGGTGGCCGAGACGCTCACGACTCAGGCCGACGAGATGCGTCTGAAGCGCCGTCAACGTGCCGAAGAGCAGGCAATGAAGCTGCCAGTGAAGATTCTGATTCCGATGACGGTGTGTATCCTGCCCTCGCTGTTGATCGTCGTTCTGGGTCCGGCCGTCGTCCAATTGATGCGCAATCTGTGAGCTGATTTCTTCGGAGTCGGTCAGACGGCCGCTCCGATGAACATGATCAAGGTTCCGACCATGAGGAACGGTCCCATCGGGACCTCGTCCTTGCGATCGAGGCGCTTCAGGGCCAACAACACGATCGAGACGA
Source organism: Actinomycetota bacterium (assembly GCA_046082625.1). Lineage (GTDB taxonomy): Bacteria > Actinomycetota > Acidimicrobiia > Acidimicrobiales > Ilumatobacteraceae > Casp-actino8. Next base: position 11,061 of record JBJTYE010000188.1, read on the forward strand.
TGGTGGCCACCACGAATCCCAGGAACACGCCGTAGAACACGGCACGCGGTCCGTACCAACCGAGGAATGCACCGAGAGTCGGCGCCAGCCGAACGTCTCCGGCTCCCAATGCTCCACGGCCGATCAGGTAGAGGATCGCCATGATGGCCGTGGCCATGAATAGACCCAGAAACACCCAGAGGATGCGCTGGGGCTCGTCGTCCAGCACGGCCGCCACGATCAGGAACGGCAAACCGGCACCCATGATCGAATACGAGACCTGACGGGGCAGTCGGTGGGTGAGCAGGTCGATCCACGAGGCCGAGACGAGCCCGGCGATCAGGATCCACCCGGCGATCACCAGCGCCCAGTTGTCGGTGACCAGAGCCATTCCGACGAAGAGACCGAGGGTGGTGATCGTGGCCATGTATCCAGCCACGGATCGGAACTGCCGACCCTCACGGGGACCGATCCGCCAGACGTTGGCCCCGACGAGTGGGCCGGCGATGGACGCGGCCACGAGCAGGGGCAGGGACATGCTTCGAATGTAGTGCCGAGGGTTCGGTCACAGGAACGGTGAAATCCGCCCGATTTCTGCGGGGTATCACCATCCGGCCTCGCACCATGTAATACGCTGGCGCCCGTGAAGAAACGTGACCTCATCCAAGCAGTAGCCATCCACGCAGACGTCGACAACAAGACCGCTGCCCGAGTCGTCGAAGGGACGATCGATGTCATCCTGGCCACCGTGGCCAAGGGTGAGATCGTGAACCTCTCCGGATTCGCCAAGTTCGCCAAGATCAAGCGTCCTGCTCGCTTGGCCCGCAACCCAGCGACTGGTGAGACCGTGAAGGTTCCCGCCAAGACCGTCGCCAAGGTGACCGCTCTCAAGGGATTCAAGGACGTGGCACTCGGTGTGTCGCCGGCTCCGAAGATCACCACCGTGCGCAAGCCCGCTCCGGCTCCGGTCAAGAAGGCAGCCGCCAAGGCTCCGGCCAAGAAGGCCCCCGCCAAGAAAGCTCCGGCCAAGAAGGCCCCCGCCAAGAAGGCTGGCGCCAAGCGTCGCTGAGCAAGTCCTCTTCTCTACATTCGATGCAGTGCCCGGGTGGACATCACCCGGGCACTGGTCGTTTCCTTGCCGATTTCGGGTTCGCCTGAACGTCATGTGATGCCGACAGGACTCAACGACTAGACATGGGTTTCATGAGCACCGACGATTTGAAGATTCAGGATTTGTTCTCCGTGGCGGGAAAGGTGGCGCTGGTGACCGGAGGGTCGCGCGGCATCGGCGAAATGATCGCCGCCGGATTCCTGACCAATGGAGCCAAGGTCTACATCAGTTCCCGCAAGGCCGACGCTTGTCATGACACCGCCAAGCGTTTGAGCGACAGGTACGGCGGTGAATGCGTGTCCTTACCCGCCAATCTCTCGGAGCTCTCGGGTATCGATGCCTTGACGGCATCGTTGAAAGAACGCGAACCCCACCTGGACATCCTCGTCAACAATGCTGGAGTGTCCTGGGGTGCGCCGCTCGACGAGTTCCCCGAAGTCGGTTGGGACAAGGTTTTCGACACCAATGTGAAGGGCGTCTTCTTCCTCACCCAGCGACTCCTTCCGCTGCTGGAGGCTCGAGCCACGAATGACGATCCCTCGCGGATCGTGAACATCGGCTCCATCGACGGGATGCGCACTCCCATCTTCGACACCCACTCCTACGGTCCATCGAAGGCGGCACTGCACACGTTGACCCAGCAGATGGCCGCCAAGTTGGTCAAGCGCAACATCATCGCCAACGCCATCGCTCCCGGTCCCTTTCCCACGTGGATGTTGAGCACCGGCGTGGGCACCGGTGGGGACGTGGAGGGCACCGATTGGTCGGTCATCGGTCGTACCAATCCGCGCAAACGGGTGGGCACCCCTCAGGACATCGTCGGTTTGACCATCTTCTTGTGTTCACGTGCCGGGGCCTTCACCGTCGGTGAGGTCATCACCTGCGACGGCGGCACCGTCATTTCCTGATCAGATACGTTCCGACGTCGCACCGTCGAAGAGCGGAACCATGTCGTAGATCCGGCGATCCTCGGCCAGTTCGTCATCCGATGGGCAGGTGAGTTCACCGGCGGCTGCAGAGAGAATCGTCGCCAACAACGTGGCGTCGCTGCTGGTGTTCAAGAACACGTCGTCGTGGGACAACACGTAGCGCACGGCCCGATCGATGGCCGCACCATCGGTGAGGGGTTCGTACCAACTGCGATGTCCGCGTGGTCCGTCTTCCCACCGACGCCGGGCGATGGCCTTGATGGTCTGCATGGCCACCGACCTCGTGCGACAAATCTCCATCAGGCGCTCGACGTCGCTGGCGTACTCCGGAAACGCCGACATCAGAGAATGATTGAACGGGAAGAGGACCGAGTCGAAGTCGAATCGCTCCAAACTCTGCAGGTGACGTTCGGCGATCCGCAGACCGTGCCCGGTGACCCCGATGAAACGCACCAGCCCCTCGTCGCGGGCTCGCGCCAGTGCGGCCACGGCACCGTCGGCAGCGAAAGCCGCTTCCCATTCTCCCGGTTCCACCAGATTGTGCAGTTGGACGAGATCCACCTGGTCAACACCCAGACGCGTGAGCGATCGCTCCAGCTCGGCGCGGGCGGCATCGCCGGATCGTTCTCCGGTCTTGGTCGCCAGGAACACTTCGTGCCGGTGACGAGCCAACCACGGTTGCAGTCGATCCTCCGAGGCCCCGTACGACGCCGCGGTGTCGATGTGGTCGACGCCATGGTCCCGGACGAGATCGAGGGTGGCTGCGGCACGGGCCGGGCTCATGCCTCCGAGAGCGGCGGCCCCGAAGATCACTCGGGTGGAGGAACGGCCGGTGCGACCGAAGGCCGCACGGGGAAGTGCCGACGGGTGAGCCATGGGACCAACGTACCTTCCCGTCGGGACCCATCACCCGGAGTGGTTCGGGCCACCCCCACTAGGGTGAGCGCAGAGAAGTGAAAGGGGAACCGATGAGCGAGATCACCACGCCCGAGGATGACACTTCTGGTACTCACGTCGACGTCCTGATCGTGGGGGCCGGAATCTCCGGTATCGGTGGGGCGTATCACCTGCAGCGAGAATGCCCCGACCGCTCCTACGTGATTCTGGAGGGCCGCTCGGAACTGGGCGGCACCTGGGATCTCTTTCGCTATCCGGGGATCCGCTCCGACAGCGACATGCACACGTTGGGATTCAGCTTCAAGCCGTGGAAGGAAGCCAAGTCGATCGCCGACGGGCCGTCGATCCTGAGATACCTGAAGGAGACCGCCAGCGAATTCGGCATCGACCGTCACATTCGCTTCGACCATCAGGTGAGCAATGCCAGTTGGTCGAGCGACACCGCCCGCTGGACGGTCTCCGCCACGCAGACCGATACCGGCCGTGCGGTCGAGTACACCTGCAACTTCCT
>JBJTYE010000189.1:0-11634 GCA_046082625.1 Actinomycetota bacterium
TGCCCTGCTCGACACCTACGACGCGGAGCGACGTCCCGTCGATGCTCGCAACGTGGAACGTTCTCTCGAGAACTCGCGGGCGTACGCCAAGATGAACCACCTTCTCGGATTCGCTGATCGTGACCTTTCGGCTGAGGACCGGTGGAATGCGCTGGCCAGGATGTGGAGCAACCGCGCCGAGGACGCCGACCATCGTCGGAAGGTCCTCGAGGTGATGGCTGCGCAGTCGCAGGAATTCCGGGAGCACGACGTCGAATACGGGTACCGGCACGCGTCGACCGCCGTGATCGACGACGGATCCGCTTTCGGAGAGGACGAGGACTCCGATTTCCGGCTGCACGTGCCCTCCACTCGCCCGGGGTCGCCGCTGCCCCATGCTTGGATCGACGACTGGGACGGCAATCGGATGTCCACTCTCGACCTGGTCGATGCGGGGCGGTTCGTGGTGATCGCCGGTGAAGATGGTGAGGAGTGGTGCGAGGCGGCTCAGATCGTCGGTGGCCACCTCGGTGTCCCGATCGACGCCTATCGCATCGGCCACGCCCGGGGCGATCGCCGCGACCCCCGACTGCGTTGGCAGGAGGTGCGCGGTATCTCGTCGACGGGCATGGTCCTGGTCCGCCCCGATCGTTGCATCGCGGCGCGCGTCGAGGCGTCGGTGGGCGACGCGGAGGATTTCCTGCGAACGGCCCTGGACACGATTCTCGGTCGCCTGTAGGTCACTGAAACGTCGGAGCGCGGGCCGAATGCGCCTGTCGCTACCGATGCCCCATTTCTGTATTGCATTTTCATACACTGCCTGCCGGTTCGGCGTCGGCGCAGACTGCGTCCGTCCGATGCCTCATCGGAAAGGGTGGAGATGTCTCGTCAGCGGGCTGGAGCAGTGGTGGTCGGAAGTGTCGTGTCGTTGGCGACGTTCCTCGTGGTCGGAGGTTCGGTCGATGCCGAGGTCTCGGCCTGTGCTCCCACGATCACGACCACTTCTGGTCGAACCACGGCGGTGTTCACCACCGTAGGGACCTGCTCGTTCACCTTGCCGACTGAGGCGACGAATATTTCGGTACTCGTCGTCGGTGGCGGTGGAGCCGGAGGATGGAGCTCCGAGGACTCGACGAGCGGTGGCGGCGGAGGAGGCGTGGTGACCGGATCGGGCCTGACCATCTCGGGAGTCGTCGAGATCACGGTCGGCGCAGGTGGGGTCGACACGGACTCGTTCATGCCCGATGCCGGGGCCATGGGTGGCGACAGTTCGATCGTCGGAACCGGTTTTTCCATCGTGGCGGACGGAGGAGCGCGTGGCGCAGGATATGGAGATGGTGGCGAAGGCGTGGCCGGTGGGTCGAGTGCCGGTGAGCATTCCTTTTGGACGAGTCTCGGAGCAGCGACCAAGGGTGAGGTGACCGGTCTGAGCGGTTTGAGCCTTCACGGTAACCAGGGTGGGGTAGCCGACAACTCCACCGGAGGTGGTGGCGGTGGCGCTTCTGCTCCGGGTGGAACGGGTGCCTTGAATGTCGGGGGACAAGGTGGCCAAGGTCTGTCGTGGGAGGTGAACGGCTCGACAATCGTCGTCGGGTCCGGAGGCGGTGGATGCGGGTCGGTCTCCGATGGTTCCGGCGGCACAAATGCAGGTTCGGGTGCCACGAACCTCAGCGGTGGTGCGGGTGCAGCAAATCGCGGTGGTGGAGGCGGATGTTCGAGCAGTCCGGAAGCTTCGGTGACCACCGGGGGAGCGGGCGGTTCGGGACTGGTGGTGATCAGTTATACCGCCAACTCGTTCTGTCGCTCGTTCCGATCACTCGGTCGTGACCCTCTCGACGTCCGACGCCAACCCATGGATCCCGTCGAGTTGGGGCCCGGTCGCCTTGCGTGTCGGGCCGGTCTAGCTGGCTGAACCGACCAGCCGACAGTCCGGCGCGTCGGTCGGGGTGTGGTGGAGCCAGCGAAAGAACATCGTGCCGATGGAATGGCCGTGAGTTCGGATCCAGTTCGGGTGTCCGGGATCGGACTCGGACAGGACGAAGCACACGGTGCCGTCCGATTCGAGCGAGACGGATCGGTCGTTCAGATTCATCTCTCGGTCGGGATGGGATTGGAACCACCGGTCGCACACTTGCAGTCCCCAGTAGCGACATGACGTCTCATCGGAGGGTGGATTCACGCGGATCTCGAGTCTCTCGTTCGATCGGAGTTTCCACCATCCGAAGGCGTAGGTGACATCAGGATTCGGTACGGCCGCCACGATCTCGTCGGCACGTTGAATGACCATGTGGTTCGGCTGATTGCGAAGGTCGGCGCCCCAGAGTCGATTCAGCTGGGCGTTCCAGCGAATCGAGTTGGCGATCGAGGTGATGCGGGCCGAGACTTCGGCCGCCGACGGCAACCCGGGGACCACCTCCGGCATCGGGTCGAGACCTTCGATGGTCCACGAACCGCGTTGTTGAACGGTGCGATCGTGGAAGTACTGCCGGATGATGATCCGGGTAGCGGCTGGGTGAGAAACGTCGATGACGAAGTGGCCCGACGCATCGACGACGGAATCGATGTCCACGTTGGCCACCATGGCCTGGGCCGTACCGGCCTGGTCGTTGGCGTAGACGCACAACCCGACGTAGGAGGATCCTCCGCGCGTGCCGCTGACGCGGTAACGCAGGCCGGGCCGGATGGTCGCCACGTCGTAGTCGATGTCCGGTCCGCTGGCTCCCAGCCATCGGGACGCCGGAAGGGGGGGGATGAAGGTCGGATGGTGGGGTTCGGAGACCAGTAACGAGTAGTGCGCAGCAGTGGTCACGATGTGCTGGAGGTAGCGGTCGCCATCGATCAGCTCGCGTTCGTTCAGCGGATCCGGGTCCTCATGGATCTGCTTCCACGCGACATCGAGAGCCTCCTGGACGTCGAGCCAGGCTCCTTCGGTCATTGCGGCCGACAGTACTCGAACTCGGACTCAGCGCCCACCCGTGCGCTGGTAGAGACGCGTGGCCAGAGGCGCGAAGACGGCGATCAACCCGAGCGCCCAGATCAGCGTGTAGGCGGTGGCGTTCTGCATGGGCCACGCCGAGGGCTCCGGAGTGCCGGTGGGGATGTTGCCGAACAGCTCCCTGGTGGCTTGGGTGATGGCTGAGATCGGGTTCCATTCGGCGAAGGTTTCGAGCGGTCCAGGGAGGGTTTCGGCGGGTACGAAGGTGTTGGCGATGAAGGTCATCGGAAAGAGCACCACGAATGATGCGTTGTTCACGACTTCGGGAGTCGGGACGAGCAGACCGATGCAGGCCATGACCCACGAGAATGCGTAGGAGAAGAGAAGAAGAAGAGCGAATGCCACGACCGCGTCGAGGACCGACCCGCGGATGCGCCATCCGACGATGAGCCCGGCCACCGACATCACCATCAGCGACAGTGCGTTGTAGATCACATCCGATGCCGTCCGCCCGGCGACCACGGCCGAACGCGACATCGGCAACGAACGGAAGCGGGAGATCAACCCCTTCTGGAGATCTTCTGCCAGTCCCGCGCCGGTGAACGTGGCACCGAAGACCACCGTCTGGGCGAAGATGCCGGCAATGAGGAACTCGCGGTAGTTCCCTCCGGCGATGTCGATCGAGCCACCGAAGACGTAGGCGAAGAGAAGCACGAACATCAGCGGCTGGATGAGGACGAATGCCATCACGTCCGGAACCCGCTTGATACGGATCATGTTGCGGCGAGCGATGACGGCGGCGTCGCGTCCGCTGCGCATCAGGGGAGTCAAGACATTGCTCATTGGGTCACTCTCATGCCTCGATGCCTCCGGCCTCGGCGTCGTGGCCGGTCAGCTTCATGAACACGTCGTCGAGAGTCGGCCGGCGCAGACCGATGTCGATGATCTCGATGCCCTGGGTCTCGAGGTCGCGCAGGACCTGACGCAGGGCGTCCACGCCGTGGCTGACCGGGGCCGACAGGTCGCTCGTGGCGTCCTGGACCCGGACCACCCCCGAGGCGACGCCTTCCAGGATGGTGCGGGCCGCTGCCAGGTCGCGGTCGTGGCGGAGATGGACATCGAGATGTTCGCCGCCGACTTGGCGCTTCAGTTCCTCCGCCGTTCCCCGGGCGATGGCCCGTCCGTGATCGATGACCACGATGTCGTCGGCCAACTGGTCCGCTTCCTCCAGGTACTGAGTGGTGAGGAGCACGGTCGTGCCACGCGACACCCGCAGGCGAATGGCATCCCACAACTCGTTGCGACTCCGGGGATCGAGACCGGTCGTCGGCTCGTCGAGGAACAGCACCCAGGGTTCCCCGATGAGTGCGCCGGCTAGATCCAGTCGCCGGCGCATGCCACCGGAGTACGTCTTGAGCGGTCGATCGGCGGCGTCCTGGAGACGGAACTGCTCGAGCAGATCACCTGTGCGACGCAGCGCCTCCCGCCGGGAGATTCCGTACAGGCGTCCGATCATGGTCAGGTTCTCGCGGGCCGTCAGATGTTCGTCGACGGCTGCGTACTGTCCCGACAGCCCGATGCAGCGGCGAACCTCGCGGGCCTGGTGGACGACGTCGAGTCCGGCCACTGTGGCCGTCCCGGCGGTGGGGGCGAGCAAGGTGGTGAGAATGGAGACCGCCGTGGTCTTTCCGGCTCCGTTGGGGCCGAGCAGACCGACGACCGAGCCCCCCTCGACGACCAGATCGAGCCCATCCAGGGCGGTCACGGAACCGAATCTCTTGACCAGTCCTGTGGCGCGAACGGAAGTGTCGATCGGAGTTGTCATGGTCGAAGATGGGCAGGAGCCGTCGTGCTCGACGTTCGCGGCCGACGCCACGCTACGGGGTTCGTCGAACGAATCCTCGAGTGGCCAATCGTCCCGCGCACCCGGTGAGCAACACCGCGATTCCGGTGAGAACGGCCCAACCTGGAAGGCACATCACCAGAACCGAACAGCCGATCAACCCGATCACACCGAGTGCTCGTTGTCGAACCGTCGAAGGGAGCGTCAACGCCGACCAGTTGGTGATGGCGTAGTACGTGAGCACGCCGACTCCGGAGATGCCGATGGCGCTGCGCAGATCGAATGCCAGGATCACCACGACGGCTGCAGTCGCAACCGTCAGATCGGCCCGGACGGGTTTCGGTCGGCCAGGAGTCAGACGTGCCAGAGCGCGAGGCAGATCCCGACGGCGAGCCATGGCCAGCGCGGTGCGGGCGACTCCGGGAATCAGGTTGAGGAGCGCTCCGAGGGAGGCGATTCCGGCTCCGATCCGCACGATGGACGCGAGTTCCCGCCAGGATCCCGACTCCACGACGAGTCGCAACGGGTCGGAGGACGCTGCGAGATCGTCCGGGGCCAGCGTCGTCACGACCGTCACTGCGATCACGGAATAGAGAACGAGGACCGCAGCGAGGGCCACCAGGATGGCTCGGGGGATGACGCGCTCCGGATCCCGCACTTCTTCGCCGAGGGTGGCGATGCGGGCGTATCCGGCGAAGGCGAAGAAGAGCAGACCGGCCGATTGGAGGATGCCGTACGTGCTGTTCAGGAAGCTCTCTCGGGATCCGACGTCGAGCCGCGATGTCACGACATCGCCGGCGACCCAACCGGACAGGACCACCAGCAGCAGAACCGAGCCGGTGACCGTGAGCAGGATTCTCGTCACCAGGACCGTGCGTTCCAGTCCTCCGAGGTTCACCAGGGTGATGGCGAGGACTGCGAGGACGGCGACCAGGCGGTCGTTTTCCGGCCAGAGGTAGGCCCCGGCGGTCAGGGCCATGGCCGCGCAGGACGCCGTCTTTCCGATCACGAAACCCCAACCGGCGACGAATCCGCGCATCGGACCCAGTCGCTCGTAACCGTAGACGTAGGTACCTCCGGACTCGGGGTGGAGGGCGGCCAGACGACCGGAGGCCACAGCGTTGCAGTACGCCACGAGACCGGCCACCAGCAACCCGAGGAGCAATTGGGACCCGGCCGCTTCGGCGGCCTGCGACCACACGGCGTACACCCCGGCTCCGATCATCGAACCTGCGCCGATGACCACGGCATCCTGGAGGCCGAGCATTCGGTGCAGGGGTCGCCCGTCGGCGTCTCGCGTGGAAGCCCTCGGAATTCCGGGTGGATTCATGATCGATCGGATGCTGAGGCGACAATGGCCACCTGGCCATGTTCGGCGACGAAGGCCGACCATCCGAGGTCGGTGGAAAGACGAGCACGAAAGGCCTCGGCTGCGACGGGTTCACCATGCACGATGGCGATGTCCTGCGGGGGAGTTCCGAGCCCGCCGAGCCACCGAATCAACTCCTCGGAGTCGGCATGAGCCGAAAGTGCATCGAGATGTCGGATCTCGGCCTGCACGTGGACGTCCTGTCCGTAGACGCGAACGACGCTCGCACCGTTGATCAGAGCATGTCCGCGGGTGCCTTCGACCTGATGCCCGACGAAGAGAACGGTGTTGTTCGGATCGGGTAACACCTGTCGCAGATGATGGAGAACTCGTCCTCCTGTGGCCATCCCGCTCGCCGAGAGGATGATCATCGGCCCGGTCGCGGCTGTCAAGGCCTTGGATTCCTCGACAGTGCGCGTGAAGTACACGCCGTGGAAGATCCGGGCACAATCCTCCTCGGTCAAGGTGTGCTCGCTGTGATGACGGAGCATGAGATCGGTGGCGTCGATGGCCATCGGACTGTTGAGATAGATGGGAACGTTCGGAATCCGTTGGTCTCGTCGCAATTCAGCGAGGATGTGCATGATCATCTGACTGCGTCCGACCGCGAAGGTGGGAATGAGCAGGATGCCGCCGCGCTCGAGGGTCGTTCTCGCCACATCGGCGATTTCTTCGAAGGGATCCATGCGATCGTGAACCCGGTCGCCGTAGGTGGACTCGACGACGATCAGGTCGGCCACACGTGGCGGGTCGGGAGGCCTCATGACCGGGTCGTCGGCCCTCCCCACGTCGCCGCTGAAGAGCACCGAGACCTGACCATCGGAGAGACGGACCGAGCCGGCGCCCAGGATGTGACCGACCCGTCCGAAGATCGCTGATACGTCGTCGGTGACCGGAAACTGGTGATCGAACATGCGGGTCTGGAACATTTCGAGAGCTCGTTCGGCGTCGTCGATGGTGAACAAGGGCAGGGCCGGTCGATGCTTGCTGGTGCGGTGCTTGTTGGCGTAGAACGCTTCCTCTTCCTGCAACATGGCCGAATCCCGGAGCAGCAATTCGCACAGATCGGCAGTGGCCCGGGTGCACCAGATCGGCCCGGCGAAGCCGTCCCGGACCAGGGCCGGCAGGTACCCGCTGTGATCGACGTGGGCGTGGGTGAGAACCACGGCGTCGATGCTGGCCGGGTCCACCGGGAAGGACTCCCAGTTCCGATTGCGAAGTGGCTTTCCGCCCTGGAAGAGCCCGCAGTCCACGAGAACTCGTGACATGTCGGTCTCGACCAGGAAGCGCGATCCGGTCACGGTGCCAGCGGCTCCCCAGAATCCGATCTTCACGACGTCAGTCAAGGCGACGTCACCCAGGTTCGCAACCACGGATGATCGCGTGACCGGTGTCGCAAATTCGATCACGCGCCGATCTGTGGCACGATGTGGTCATGTCGATGCGTTTCGTTCCTGTCGTTGTCGTCGTCGTTTCGTCGGTTCTCGTGTCGTGTTCGGATGATGCCACGACATCGACGGGAAGCATGGCGGTGACGACGGCACCATCCGCGGCCACGCCGACCGATCCCGCATCGACCGCTGCTCCGACCAGCACGGCGACCAAACCGGATCAGGAGGAGGGGGAACCAGCCATCGAACCGGTGAGCATCCTCATCGACGCCGATTCCGGTGAGACCCAGGACGTGTCGGTGGCCCTCGGGACACCGATGACCATTCGAGTCCGTTCCACCGAAGCCGAGGAATTCCACCTCCACGGTTATGACCTCGAGCTGACCGGAACCGACGTGACCTTCACCTTCGTCGCCGACGTGTTGGGTGAATTCGAATTGGAGACGCACGGTTCGGGATCGTTGGTGCTTCTTCTCACCGTGCTCGAGGACTGATCAGTCCGTTCGGCAGGGCTGTCCGCGCAGGGCGCCGCAGGCCGCGAAGCCGCTCGGGACGTCGAGGTCGCGCACCATCGAGAACACGATCGAGGACGGATGCGTGGCGTCGTGCACGATGGTCACGTTTTCTCCGGCGCTGATGGTGCGGAATTGCCAGACAGCGCGGTTGCCACCGGGAGCGTCGATGGTGACCCGAATTCGCGATCCCTTTCGGAAGGGATGCGCCACCGGGAAGATCTCCACTCGGACCGGGGTCACTTCTCCAGCCACCAACGGAGCCGCCGAAGCCTGGAGGTGCGAATGCACCGGACGCAGTTCCGGACTCTCGGAGTCGTCGAGAGCTCGATGGCTGGCGCGCAGCCAGCCGCTCTGGACGTAGACCTCTGAACCGTCCTCACGGATCTCGCTGATTGTCACCTCGAGGTCGGTATCGGTGGCGTCGGAAGAGATCCAGAGGTCGGCCGAACTCGGTCCGGCCAGAACCAGATCCTCGGTGAGGGGTTCAGAGGTGAACACGGCGGCCGTTCCTTCGGGATTGCGCGGCCAACTGTAAACGGTGTCGGCTCGCCAGATGGCCGAGCTGTCTCCTTGATAGAAGGTCGCCGGTATCGCAGCAGGGTCGGCGCGATACGTCGTGGAGCCGGTCCCGGCGACGGTCGGCCCCATCGAACCTTCGGCGCCGAAATTGAAGCGCACGGGTTGGACCGTGGGAATCGGCCAGCTCGGGAACTCGGCGGTCCAGCGGGGCACGGGGGCGCCGTTCGGCTGTCCCTCGGCTGCGCCGTTCTCGAACAGGATTCGCACCCGTCCTTCGGCTTCGAAGGCGGCCCGCGCCTCCTCGAGAGGCATGTCGGCGAAGCGGTTCGTCGAGTCGAGGCCGACGTCCACGCCGTACAACGTGCTCGACAGGATGGTCGACGGGGCCGCGGCGGTCGAGAGATCGGGGACGCGGTCCGCCACGTAGAGATTCAGGAACTCCACGTACCGAGCCATGACTCCCGGGCCGATGGAATCGGTGTGCAGACCATTGGTCAATGTGACGAACACCTTCGACGTGTTGGTGAAGTTGTCGAGCAGCGAGGGGAAGCGACCTCCGGTCTGCTCGTCCTGCCAAGCTCCGGCAATGAACACCGGGACCGTGATGCGGTCGACGAACTTCGTGGGGTTGATCTCGTCGGCGACAGCGGGGTCGTAGTACGGGTTGGCATCGATCAGGCCCACCAGGTCGGGATTCTGCAGCCGGAGCTTCTGGTTGTCGGCGCACTCGGTGTCACCGGAGTCGGCCTGTTCCTTGCTCCAAGCCTGACCATAGGGGGCGCTCGATTCCATGCGCTGCTTCGTCCACTCGACGGCGAATCCGGTGTTCAGGATCCCGCCTGGATACAAGGTTCCGCGGTAACTGTCGTCGAGGACGGACAAGGGCGTGATCGCAGCCAGGCTCGGAGGCTGAGTCGAGGCGACGAACAACTGGCTGATACCGGGGTAGCTCACGCCGACCATGCCGACCTTGTTGCCGAGGACCCAGGGCTGAGCGGCGACGGCTTCGATGGCGTCGTAGCCGTCCAACAATTGGGACAGTTCGAAGTACTGGAAGGAACCACCGGAGCACCCGGTCCCGCGCATGTTCACGCCGACGTAGGCGAATCCCAACGCGTTGTAGAGCTGGGCCAGTCCGAGGGCCTCATCGGGATTGCTCGGCGAATACCCGGAGTACTCGACGACGGTCGGGTACGGCCCGCTCTCCACCGGACCGGGAAGGACGATGTTGAGCGACAACGTCGTGCCGTCGCGCGTCTCGACGTAGCCGAAGCCGCCAGCGGGCAGTTGCTGGTCCGAATAGAACTCGGGCGACGGGACGAAGGATGCATCGAGCACCTCGAAGGGTTCGCTGATCTCGGATTCGTCGGCGGCCATTATGCGGTACGTGCCGGCGTCGAGATCCCTGAACAACAGACTTCCCTGTTCGTCCACGCTTCCCTCGCCAACGACCAGGCCGTCCGGATTCAGAACTTGCAGTTCGGTCTGAGGGGGTGCGTCGAGGACGGCCACCTGAAGTGTTCCGGGCTGCACCGTGAAGGTTGCCGCCGGAATGGTCGTGGGGGTCGATTCGGGGACCGAGGTCTCGGAGGAGTCGTCACCACCCGAACAGGCGGTCACTGCCGAGACGGCGGCGATGGTCATCAGGGCGATGGAACGACGGGTGACTTTCATGGGACTCCTCCGTGGACCCCCTGATGGTAGGGGAAGGACCCCTCCATCGGGCACAATTGCGGGGTGATGTCGGATCGAGTGCCTGGCTCGGCTTCCTTCGATCGGGAAGCCATGGTCGAAGACCTCGAATCCCTGGTGACCGTGGAGTCGCCATCGCGGGATCGAGAAGCGCTTCGGAGAAGTGCTGAAACTCTCGAAGCGATCATCGAACGTCGGCTCGGATCCCGTCCGACCGTGGTTATCTCCGACGCCGGCCCCCATGTGTGGTGGAGTGGAGGCGGCGAGCCGCGGGTGCTGGTCGTCGGACACCACGACACCGTGTTTCCCATGGGAACCTTGACGCGTCGGCCGTTTCGGATCGACGGAGATACCGCGACCGGTCCAGGTGTCTTCGACATGAAGGCCGGGATCGTCCAAGCGCTGCATGCCGTGGCGTCGCTCGCCGATCGCAGTGGTGTGGAGATCCTGATCACTGCGGACGAAGAAGTGGGTTCGGGTTCCTCCCGATCACTGATCGAAGAACGCGCCTCGGCCTGCGGCGCGGTGCTGGTGTTGGAACCGAGCGCCGACGGAGGCGCGCTGAAGACCGCCCGGAAAGGAACCGGGACGTTCGAGATTCGCATCCGAGGTCGAGCGGCTCACGCCGGGCTGGAACCGGAAAAGGGAGTCAATGCCCTGGTCGAAGCTGCCGCGCAGGTTCTGGCGATCGACACTCTCGGAGCACCGAGTGAAGGGACGACAGTGACCCCGACGTTGGCCTCCGTGGGCACGGCCGACAACGTCGTTCCGGCCGAGGCGCGAGTCGTGGTCGACGTCCGAGTGGTTCGCGACGACGAACGGGCGCGGGTGGACGCCGCCATGAGGTCGCTTCGACCTGTTCATCCCGAAGCCGCCATCGAGGTCGAAGGTGGCTTCAATCGACCGCCGATGCCGCCCGAAGCATCGGAGTGGTTGTTCCCACTGGCCTGTGAGGTGGCCGACGAGGCGAACCTCGGGCCGCTCAGGGGAGTGTTCGTCGGCGGGGGATCGGATGGCAACTTCACTGCGGCCATCGGCGTCGCCACCCTCGACGGCTTGGGAGCCGTGGGGGGAGGGGCTCACGCCGATTCCGAGTGGGTCGATCTGGCGGCCATGCCGCCACGAGCCCAGTTGCTCGCCGGACTGATCAGCCGACTCCAGTCGCGCTGAAACGTCGTCGATCAGGTCTGGTCGGGAAGAGCCAGGAAGTTCTCGCCGGGCGGGAGGGTTCCCGCCGATCGATAGACCTCCAGCTTGGCTCGGCTGTCCTCGATATCGAGGTTACGCATGGTCAACTGCCCGATGCGATCGAGCGGTCCGAAGGCCTGATCGTCGACTCGTTCCATGCTGAGTCGGTCCGGGGCGTAGGTGAGGTGCGGGCCCTGGGTGTC
>JBJTYE010000190.1:0-24034 GCA_046082625.1 Actinomycetota bacterium
GGCCGATCCGCCGGTGTGCACGATCTCGCCGATGCAGTCGGGATTGGTGATGCCCCCGTGGGCGTCGAAGACCACTCGCGGACATTCGCTGAGAGTGGACGGATTCATGATGGCCACCTGACCGGCCATGTCGGGTCGTTCACGACCGAGCGCGTTCTCCGGGGTGTCCTGGGCGGCCACACCGAGAGCACCTGCGGGCATGTTGGGGACGCGCACGATACTCGCCCCGGTTTCGGTTTGGCCGTACCCGTCTTGCAGACGACAACCGAAGCGCCGCTGGAATTCGGCCAGATCGCTTTCGGATCCTTCGTTGCCGTAGCCGCGCACCAAGGGATTGTCGGCGTCGTCGGGTCGCTCCGGCGTGGCCAACACGTAGGCCAATGGCTTGCCCACGTAGTTGAAGTACGTGGCCCCGTAGCGCCGGACATCGGAGAGGAATTCCGAGGAGGAGAACTTGCGGCGTAGCGCCACCGTGGCTCCTTGCACCAGTGACGGCCCCCAGGCGGTGAAAAGCGCGTTCGAATGGAAGAGCGGCATGGAGATGTAAGTGACGTCGGCAGGGGTGATCTCCACGAGGAAGTTCATCGACGTCGCCACGAAGTCGAGACGGCCCTGAGTGGTGATGACGGCTTTCGGTGCGCCGCTGGTGCCGGAGGTGAACACCAAGAGGAACTGGTCCTTGGGTGAGACCGGATACTGCTCGGCTGTCGGCAGGGCCGCGCCACGGTGCGGGGTCAAGGCCTGGCGGTAGGCCTCGGTATCGGTGACGTACACCTGGGCGTCCCCGAGATCGAGTCCGTCCACCAGCGACGCCAGAGCGGCGTCCACGATGACCAGCTGACATTCGGTGTATGTGATGTCGCGGGCCAGTTCCTCACCGCGACGCGTCGGATTGATCCCGACGATGGTGGACCCGGTCACCGCCGCCGCTCCCAACCACATGGTGAAATCGGGAATGTTCTCCATGAGGAGTCCGATGTGCGGCGGACGACCGGCGCGCTGCTGACGGATCTCGCGCCACAGCGCGGCCCGGGTCGCCACTTCGGCGCACCACTGGCGATACGTCCAACGTTCATCGTCGAACAGCACCGCCAGGTGGTCGTCCTCGGCGCGTCGGCGCACGTAGTCGGCGAATGTCAACGGAGCGGTGTCAGAGCTCACGGGCAACCTCCTGAGCGGTGTGCATGGCACCTTCGATGTAGCCGACGGCCCGGGCGTCCCCCACCACGTGCACCGGCACGCCGAGCGACGACAACTCGTCGGCCAGCGAGGGGTCCGGGGTGACGTCGGCGGCCAACACCACGGTGTCAGCCCGGGCTTCGAACTCCTTGTCGCCGCAGCGGTAGCGCACGCTCACGGCACTGATGGAGATCAGTTCGGCTTCGCGGATGAGAGTCACCCCGTGGGACGCGGCCTTGCCGACCGCCGTCCAGCGACGGGGCATGGCCATGGGGAGGCCCAGATGTTTGCCGGCTTCGAGCACGGTTACGGTGCGGCGCCGCTCGGCCAGGAACTCGGCCAGTTCCAGGCCCACCAGGCCGCCGCCGACGACCACCACTCGCTTGCCGACCGGCATCCACCCCTTGGACAGCGTGCGGATGCGATCGGCGTCGTTCAGGACCTTGAGGGTTCGCCCGGCCCGCACGATGCGGCGCGCCCAGGGTCGCAACGAGGACGTGTCGGTGGTGGGATCGCCGACGATGAGACCGCGCAAGGTGTCACCGGTGAGGACATGGGGCAGATCGGCTCCCGGGACGTCCGGACGGCCGCGCTTGGCGCCGGTGGCCACGATGACCGCGTCGGGGCGGGTGGCGGCGATGGTGGCGGCGGTCGCCGTCTCACCGAGTCGCACGGTGACCCCGAGACGTTCGATCTCGTGGCTCAACCAATCCACCAATTGGGCATTGGCCGGAGTGGTCAACTGCGAGAACCACACCGTGCCGCCGAGACGATCGGCTTTGTCGATGACGGTCACGGCCGCACCGCGTTCGGCGAGCACCCGCGCCGCTTCGAGTCCGGCCGGTCCGGCACCGACGATGGTGACCCGGCGGACGCTCCCGAGCGGCGGGAGCACGGCCCGGGTCTCGTGTCCGAGCGCCGGGTTGACGGCGCACTTGGGTGTGCCGTCGAAGAAGTTCTGCTCCACGCAGACGTAGCAGTTGATACAGGGCCGCACCGACCGGTGGCGACCGGCGCGGATCTTGTTCACCAATTCCGGATCGGCCAGAAGTTGTCGGCCCATGGAGACGAAATCGCAGTCACCGGCGGCCAACATCTCGTCGGCCACCTCGGGGAGCACCCGTCCGACGGCCACCACCGGAATGGTGACGTGCTGTTTCACCGTGCGGGCCATCTCGCGGTACTGAGCCACCTGGGACGGCAGCGGTCCCTCGGTGAAATCGGCGAAGGGATTGTGGGCGTTTCCCGACACGTGGATGGCGTCGGCTCCGGCTTCTTCGATGAGGGCCGCCGCCCGGGCGGTCTCTCCGGCGGTGAGTCCGTCCACCAGACCGAACTCGTGGCCGTTCACCCGTACCAGCACCGGATAGTCCGGTCCGACCTCGGCCTTGACGGCCCGTACGACCTCGCAGGTGAGGCGGGCCCGATTCTCGAGCGATCCACCCCAGCGATCGGTGCGGCGGTTGTAGCCGCGCGACAGGAACGTGGAGAGCAGATAGCCATGCGCGGCGTGGATCTCGATGGCGTCCACCCCGGCCGCCTTCACACGGCGCGCCGCCTGGGCGAATTGGTCGACCACCCAGGCCAGATCGTCCTCGTCGGCCACTTCGTAGGTGGCCTTCTTGCCTTGGGTGGCCGTGGCGAGAGCCATGAGTTCGTCCATGGTGTTGTCGCGCAGAGCCGACATGTCGAGGGAACCCTCGAGGAGCGACGGCACCAGTTGCGGTCGGCCCTCGGCGGTGTCGACGCTGGCGGTCTTGCCGTGATGGCACAGTTGCATGCACAACTTCCCGCCGGCTGCATGCACCGCATCGGCCAGACGACGCAGTCCGGGAATGTACTTGTCGTCGGAGAAGGCCGGTTGATGGCGCGACGTCGCCCCCACCGGCCAGGCCACGGCCCCGGTGCCGGTGATGACCATGGCGGTGCCACCGGCGGCCCGGGCCCGATAGTGGGCGATCTCGCCGTCGCTGATCTCACCTTCGTCGCAGAGATTCATGTCCATGGCCGGGAGGAACACGCGGTTGGACAGGTCGAGCCCGGCGATGCGGCCGGGAGCCAGCAGATGCGAGAAGTCGGTCGTCGTGGGCACCTCAGGGATCCTTCCTCACCGTTGCTCCCAAGGGGCTACTCGGCGACATTGCTGCGTTGGATGGCGCGTTCATCGGTACCGAGGTAACTGGCGATGACCGCCGGGTCGGCTCGCACCACCGAGGGCGGACCTTCGGCGATGACCCGCCCGGCTTCCAGGCAATAGATGCGATGGGAAATGGACATGACCATGGGCATGTCGTGTTCGATGATCAAGATGGCTGCGCCCAATTCGGAGCGGATGGTCTGGATCAGCGGACCGAAAGCCTCGGTTTCCTTCTGGGCCACACCGGCCGTCGGTTCATCGAGGAGCATCAACTTGGCATCGAGGGCGATCAAGGCCCCCAGTTCCACGATGCGCCGGGTGCCGGTGGACAGTTCGCCCATTAGGGCATCGGCATAGCGACCGAGTCCGAGGTAGCTGATGATCTCGTCGGCCTCGCGGCGTTTGCGACCCTCGGCCTGGGGCGACGGCGGCAACGCCAGGATCGAGGGCACCAGCAGCGACCGTTGCCGGGATTCGAGAGCCACCATCAGGGTTTCGCGCACCGTGAGCGAGGCGAACAATCGGGCGTTCTGGAAAGCCCGGCCCTGTCCGAGGCGGGCGCGGCGGTAGGCCGGCATGGACGTGACGTCCTGCCCGAACAATTCGATACGGCCGGTGGCCGGCACGAATCCGGACACGGCGTTCACGATGGTGGTCTTGCCGGCGCCGTTGGTGCCGATGAGTCCGACGATCTCGCCCGGCTGCACGGTGAGCGAGACACCATCCACGATGGTGCGTCCGCCCAAGTTGACCATGAGGTCCACGGTGCGCAACGGAGTGACCGTGGCCTCCCGGTCGTCGGTGCGGCTCGGTCGCAGCGACGCCACCGCAGCACCGGCGGTCCGCACCGGTGGTTTCCACTCGGTGCGTCGGGCGATCCAGGACAACAGGTTGTCGCGCGCCGCATGCAACAGCGAGATGAGTCCACTCGGGAAGTACAACAGCACCACCAACATGCCGATGCCGCTGGCGAAGAGTTCGACTTGTTTGGTTCCGTCGAAGATCAACGGCAGAGCCACGATGACGAGGGTGCCCAGAATGGCTCCGGTGATGGAGGCCACGCCACCGACCACAGCCACTGCCACCACGCGCAGTGACTCGTCGAAATCGAAGAGCAGCCCGTCGATCTTGAACTGGGCGTTGCGGGCGGTGAGTGGCAGGAGTCCACCGGCAAAAGCGGCCAGCGCGCCCGAGAGCGCGAAGGCCAGCAGCTTGGCGCGGGCCGGAGACACCGTGTAAGCGGTGGCGGCCGACTCGTTGTCGCGAGTGGCGATGATGGAGCGTCCGATACCCGTGCGGCGCACCCGCCAGGTGATGACGATGGCCACCACACAGGCGAGAAGACAGAAGTAGTAGACGCCGTCGAAGTCGTTGCCTTTGACGGTCCAGAACAACAACTTGAAGCCTTCGG
Source organism: Actinomycetota bacterium (assembly GCA_046082625.1). Classification (GTDB taxonomy): domain Bacteria; phylum Actinomycetota; class Acidimicrobiia; order Acidimicrobiales; family Ilumatobacteraceae; genus Casp-actino8. Next base: position 4,728 of record JBJTYE010000190.1, read on the forward strand.
CGCGGTCGACGTTCAAAGTGGCGGCGCCGGCACCGGAGAAGCCGATCTTCTCGGCCACGATGAACCACGATCGAATGGTGAGTCCGAAAGCCAGAGTGACGACCGCCAGGTACAAACCGCGTAGGCGCAGGGCCGGGATGCCCACGATGAGGGCGGCCGCCACACCCCAGGCCACACCGAGTCCGAGAGCTGCGAAGTAGGGGAGTTCCCGGGCGTAGTAGCAGGTGAGATAGCCGCCGAGGGCCGCGAATCCGAACTGACCGAGGGAGAGCTGGCCGCCCCAGCCGGTGATCACGGTGACCGAGAGGGCCACGATCAGATACACGGGGATGGTGGAGAACTTGAGCATGTCGCTCGGCTTGTCCACCTGCGAGGGGAGGGCTACGGCCACCACGATCAGTAGTCCGAATCCGAAGATGGTGAGGCCGCGATACAGCGGATGGCGGGTGAGTTCCTGTCGGGCGGCGCGCACTTTGGTGGTCAGCTGCCAGGAGTCCTCGCGCATCGACTGGGAGCGGCCGATGGTGAAGAGCACGATGACCAACAGCGCGAAGAGGATGGCGATGTTCGATCCGGCAGGGACTTGTTTGGTGAGTCCCCAGGTGATGAGGAACCGATCCAACACTCCCCCGACCAGGCCACCCACCAAGGTCCAACCGAAGGACTTCATGCGACCGACCATGGCGGCGATGAGCGAGAGCAACAGCAGTTTCGGTCCGAGGGCGGTCTGCACGGTGGCAATGGATCCACCCTGAAGTGGCGCAATGAGGAGCGCGCTCAACGATGCCAGCAATCCGGCGAGCGCCCACACTTTGGTGGAGACGCTGCGCACTCCGATCCCGGCCAATTGAGCGGCCGGCAGATTATCGGCAGTGGCTCGCACGCTCATACCGAACGGGCTCTTCTGGAAGAGCCATCCGAGGAAGATCATGAGTGCCGGAACGAAGAGCAGCACCGTCAATTGCGGACCGGTGACGGTCACGCCGGCCACCTCCCATTGGCCGCTCAGGAGCACCGGATAGGTGACGCTGGTGGCCCGCTCATCGGGAATGGGCAATCGCAACTGCAACAACTGGATGACCTGCGTGAGACCCAGGGTGGCCACGAAGAGCAAGAGCCGCGGCTGGGTGAAGAGCCGACGCAACACCAGCTCGGCGCCGATACCGAGGACCACACCGGTGACGAGTGCGAGTGGCAAGGACAGTCCGTAGGCGATGTCGTAACGAACCTGCAGGAGCGCCATCACGTAGCCACCGAAGGCGCCGATCTGGCCGTGGGCGAAGTTGATGACGCCGGTGGCTCGGTAGATGAGCAGCAAGCCGAAGGCCACCAGCGAATAGAGCAGACCTTGGATGAGCCCGTCGAAGAGGATGTCGTTCGAATACGTGAGCGAGGCGATCATCTCAGGCACCCTCTCCGGACAAGAAAACGGCCCGCAACAGATCGCCGCGTTCGAGCAACTCGTTGGCCGGACCTTCGAAGCGCACCTGGCCGCGTTCCATGAAGACGGCGCGATCGGCTATGGACACCGCCACGTTCACGGATTGTTCGACGATGACCATGGTGATGCCTTGACGTTTCAGGTTCTCGACCACCACCAGAAGATCCTGCACCACCACCGGAGCCAGACCGAGTGACAACTCATCGATGCAGAGCAACGCCGGATCCAACATCACGGCCTTGCCGAGAGCCAGCATCTGCTGTTGACCACCCGACAGCGACCCGGCTCGCTGATCACGGCGTTGGTCGAGAATGGGGAACGTGTCGTACACCAGGGCCAGGCGTTCCTTGCGGCGCGCCGGATCCTCGATCTGACGACTCCAGATGGAGAGATTCTCGGCCACCGACATGGAGGTGAACACCGCTTCACCACCCGGGATCTGCACCAGTCCCATGGAGGCCCGGTACTGCGGGTCGACCAAGGTGATGGTCTGGCCGTTCATACGGATGGCGCCGCGATCGGGCATGACCAGACCGGAGATGGCCTTCAAGATGGTGGACTTGCCGGCCCCGTTGGTGCCGAGGAGCGCCAGCACCTCTCCCCGACGCACTTCGAAGTTGACGTCGAAGAGCACCTGCAGGTTGCCGTAGCTCACGTCCACGTTGCGGACCTGCAACACCGGCACGTCCTCGGGATTGGCGGCCACACGAGTGCGCTCGTCCTGGAGTTCGCGCAGTTCGGCCACGGTGCGGGCGATGTCGCCGCGCATGTAGCGGGTGCCGTAGATGATCAGCAATCCGCCGAGGAGGGCCGCCGGCGGGACGACGGCGGTGAGTGCAGTGCGCTCACCGTGCGCATCGGACAGTGCACCGGCGATGAGGCCGCCGAAGAAGCCACCCATCAAGAAGATGTAGACGCCCACCATGGCGAAGGCCTGGGAGCGCATCTGGTACGGGATGATGGCCGAAATGGCCGGGCCGACCTGGGTGAAGGCCGCCCCTTGGAAGGCTTGGCCCACGGCCACGAAGGCGATCATCAGAGCAGCGTTCTCGAAACGCATGCCGACGGTGATGAAGAGGCCGTAGCCGAGGATGCAGACGCCCATCATGCGCAGGGCCAACGGTGGGTCCCGTCGGATGAGACGTTCGCCGATGCGACCGGCGATCGGAATCCCGATGAGAGCACCAGACCAAGTGATGGCACCGATCCAGCCGCGTTCGACGGCGCTGTATCCGTAGGCGTCCTCGAGCAACAAGTTGAAGGCGCCGGGTACGGCGATGAGGGCGAAACCGAGCACGCCGATGCCGACCACCAAGTAGTAGAAGGTGCGAACCTTCTTCAGGCGTTGAAAGGCGGCCGAGAGGCGCACCGGGGGTTCGGCCACGCCGTCGTGCAACTGCACGCCGAGTACCGCTTCTTGTTCCTGCCGGCCCCGCACCGGTTCGGGCAAACGCAGGGACCAGAGCACGCTCAAGGCGGCCGGAATCGTGAGAGCCAGGAACACCAAACGCCAATCGCCGGCGTCGTCACCGGCCAACAACACGATGGTGCCGGCGAAAAGCGGTCCGAGCACTTGACCGATCGGCCTTCCGAGCGCTTCCAGAGCGAAGATGCGCGTGCGCACCCCGAGTGCATATTGGTCGGCAACCAACGATGGTCCGACCGGAATGCGCGCCGAGGCGCCGAATCCCGATCCGGCTCGGGCCACACCCATCTGGAAGGCGTTCACCACCACACCGGTGAGCGCCACGAACCCCAACCACAACCCGGTGGCGGCGCTCATCACCCGCACTCGAGCGCGACGATCGGCCAACCAAGCGAAGGGAATGGTGGCCAACACCAGGACCACACCGCCGAAACTCTGCAGACCGATGAGCACGGTGTCGGAGATGCCGAGGGACTCCTGAATGTCCGGTCCGAGCACCTGCAGGGCCACCCGGTCGAACTCCTCGAGAATGGTGAACAACAGAAGCACGATGGCGATTCCGTACCCGCCCCGGCGGAAACCGTCGCGCAGTGTCATCGGGCCGGAGTCCGAGCCCGGGTAGTGGTTCTCGGGATCGATACCGGCCTCGACGTCGCGCCGTGCCTCCTCCTCGGCCACGATGGAGGCCGCCAAACGTGCCGCAGCCGAAGTACCGGCAGAGCGTTCTACGTCGCTGGACACGTCCACTTCCCCCTCGTCGCCGTCCCCCGAGGGCCGTCCTTCAGTCTGCCCCAGGTAATTCCGGAGAGAATAGTCCAGGTTTCTGACGGGGCGTCAGAAACCTCGATTCTGTGGTACCTTGCGAACCGCCAGTGGTCCGAGGGGGAATCCCTGGCACGAGGAGGAGGATCATCCCATGAAGTACCGACCGAGAATCGCGCTCGCCGCTCTGGCCAGCGCCAGTCTGGTCCTGGCGGCCTGCGGAGGTGGCGGCGATTCGGAGGACACCACGGCCGACACGTCGGCGTCCACCGAGGCCCCGACCACCGACGGCACCGAGGAGCGCACCGCGTCCGACATCGGCATCACCGCCGACACGATCAAGATCGCCGTCGCCATCGCCGACCTGGAAGCGGTCCGCGCCGCTGGAATTTCGATTCCGGAGACTCTGACCACCGACCATCTCTTCGACCGCTGGAACGTGTTCGCCGAGAAGTGGAACGCTGAAGGCGGTATCAACGGTCGCCAGATCGAATTGGTCCAGGTGGTCTGGAACCCGTTGGACCCGAGCAGCTTCGATGCATTGTGCGCTGCGGCCACGGTCGACAACGAGGTGTTCGCCCTGATCAATGGCACCGGCCTGGCCTCACCCGCCCGTAACTGCGTCATGGATGCCGGGGTGCCGGTGATGTACGGCGACGTGGTGGCCCAAGCCGAACTGGACACGGGACTCATGATCTCGCTGGCTCCGCCCTCCGAAGTGGTGGCCAAGGCCGGTGTGGATGCTTGGATCGCCGGTGGAACGGTTCCCTCTCCGGCCAAGGTCGGCGTGGTGGCCAACAACTCTCCAGCCATCCAGGCTGCCGGAGCAGCCGCACAGGCTGCTCTCGAGGCTGCCGGCTACGAGGTCGAAGTCATCGAGACCAACTCGCTCGGAGGCGACAACGCCGCCACCAATGCCGAAGGTGCCGCAGCAGTGGGCACGCTCAAGGCCAATGGCGCCGTGCACATCTTCCTGGCGACGCCGTTCACCGAGAACACCGGCTTCTGGCAGGCGGCATCCGAGGCCGACATGCCCTTCACCATGCTCGACACCAACTCGTCGCAGTGTTCCGCCTTCGGCCTCAGCCGGGCGCCTGCGGCCGCCGTGGGTGGCGAATGTGTGACGGCGTACGACCACGCCACGTCCGAAGGTCAGGGCGTCCGTGCCGACGACGAATTCGAGGCCGAGTGCCGTGCGTTCTTCGACGCCAGTTTCTCGGAGTATTACGGCGGACCGTCCAACTCGGGTGTCCCGGCCGGTCAGAAGATCACCGATGCCAACGGCAAGGTGCTGATCTCCGACTACGCCCCGCAGGAGTGCACCATCGCCAACATCCTGTACCAAGCATTGACCAACGCCGGCATCAACCCGACCCGGGCCTCCTTCATCGAAGCAGTCCTGGCTCTCGGTGAGGTGCCCTTGGCCAATGCTGGCGGTGGAACCGGATCGTTCGCTCCGGGCAAGGCCTACGCCGCCGACCAGGTGCACACCATCCGTATCGCCGCCGCCGATCCGACGGTGGTCCCCGATGCCAATGGCACCTACAACGGCTGTGCCGCTCCGGTGAACTGCGGCATCGTCATCGGCGATTGGGTACCCATTTCCTGATCGTTCGAGCAATCGTCAGTGAGAGGGCCGCCCTTCGGGGCGGCCCTCTTCGCGTGCCGACGCCGAAGTCATGCCATCCGAAGCTGCGCTGCTTCTACCAATATTCGAGCCGCCCGGAGCGCTCGGGCGCGATCCCGTGTGTTCAAGAGCGAATCACCATAGTGACTATGAGGTTTGAGATCGACCAGATCGCGCAATTGGGCGCCGAGGCCGGAGTCGACTCGGGAAAGCAAGTCGGCAGCTGCGGCATGATCCTTTCCGGAATATCTCTCACCAATCGCCGACGAGACGATCGCATCTCCTGCCGCGATTCCAGCCAGTACGGCGAGCCCCACGGTGACGTTGATCGCCTCGCCATCTTCGGAAGCTGCAAGATCAGCTACTTCGAGGTACTTGCGAGCGATTCGGCATCGATTGATCGCCTCCGCTCGAGACGAATGGCGGGTCGGGAGTTTCCTCGGGCTCACCGACGAGTTGCGCGATCGGCCGTGACTCGCGCCATGAGTGATTCGATCGATGGTCCCGCCACCACCATCGAATCATCGAGCCAAGAATCGACGACGGGCTCTCGACTGGTGATCACATCTCGGAACTCGGTTTCGGTGAAGGTGAGATGCTCCATGCGATTTCCGGTCCACTGGTACACCTTGTCTGCAAGCGAACGCAGCTGGGCGTACCACCCATCATCAGGGGCCTTGCGGTCCGCAACGACGAACAACGTGTCGATGTCACTTCCGGGATTCCCTCCGCCACGGGCGAACGAGCCAAAGATCGAAACGAGAATTGGACGCGGAGTGAGTCGGACGACTTCCTGCTCCATGCGACGGGTGATTTCTGCCCGAACTTCGCTGGCGGCAATCACCACGCTCGCAAGAACGTGTTCACGATTCAAGCGGTAGAGAAATCCACGATTCGCCGGTGTCGCTTCGACGATGCCGTGCTCCACCAGTCTTTCGACGGCCAGAGCCAACCCTTGGCGAGTTCCACGAGGTGCGAGACGAGACAGCTGGGTCATGCTGAGGCCCGACTCGGTACCGATCAGCACTTCGAGCACGGACGAATCCAAGGTGGGAATCAGCGAGCGAAGCGGGGAGCCCAAATCCACGAATTCATAGTGCAAGAATCCTTGCACTATGTCAAACATAATTGCGTTGAGACCGGCTCCTCACCGTGACGACCACCTGCTCGGTGCGCTCTAGCAGGACTTTCAGCGGGCGGTGACGGTGTAGGTGTCGCGTCCCGACTTCAGGACCGTGCCCGGGCGTCGACCGTTGGCCACCCCGTTCTCCACGATGGTGACGCCGTTGACCAGGACTCGCTTCACACCGTGCGACCCGGCGGTGAGGCGGGAGGAGTCCCCCGGGAGATCGGTCACCAGTCGGGCTTCTTCCGAGCCGATCTCGTTCGGGTCGAAGAGCACCAGATCGGCATAGGCACCGTCGCGCACTTCCCCACGGTCGGTGAGACCGAACAATTTGGCCGGAGCCGAGGTCATCATCTTCACGGCATGCTCCACCGGCACGAGCTTGCGGCCGCGCAGACAGTCGGCCAACCAGCGGGTGGGATACGGAGCCCCGCACATGCGGTCGAGGTGCGCGCCGGCATCCGAACCACCGATGATGGCCCGGTCGTCCTGCCAGAGTTCGGCCCGCATCCGCCAGGACTCGTCGTCGTCATCCTGGGGAGTCGGCCAGAGAATCGTGCGCAGGTCGTCGGCCAACACGATGTCCAACAAGGTTCCGAACGAACTCTGGCCCCGCTCGATGGCGATGTCTCGCACCACCCGTCCCGACAGGCCGCGATTCTCTTTCGAGTACGTGTCGCCGATGACGTAATCACCCCAGTCGGCCAGACGCCGGAAGACTCCGGCCTCCTGCGACAGGCTGCGCTCCAGCATGGCGAGTCGCGTGTCGGGATCACGCAGACGCTTCATCCGCTCCTTCACCGGCACTCCCAGGATCTTCTGCCAACCGGGCAGCAGCCACAGACCGCAGAAGTTCAGGAAGCTCATGTTCATGGGCACCTGCACCGGCATGGTGAGGGCCACGACCTTGCCGCCGAGCTGACGGGCCCGATCGAATGCCGAGATCTGCCGGGGCACGCGGTCGGGTTCACGGGAGTCGACGGTGAGCACGTTCCAGTTCATGGGCCGGTTGGCCGCCGCGCTCATACGCCCCAACAGTTCGATCTCGTCGTCGGCGAAACGATCGAGGCAGCCGGGCACGATGCCTTCGAGCGTCGTCCCCTCGTGGCGACCGACTTCTTCGCAGAGCGCGATCAATTCGTCGTGTGTGGCCCACCGGCTGGCCACCGGCTCGCCGTCGCCGTCGCTGTGCGAGGTGGAATTGGTGAAGGAGAACCCGAGCGCTCCGGCCTCGATGGCCTTGGCCAGTTCGGCGCGCATGGCATCGACCTGATGAGCTTGGGCTTCGGCACCCACGGCCTCGGGTCCCATCACGTAGCGGCGAATGGCGCAGTGCCCCACCAGGAATCCGGCGTTGACCGAGATGTTGCCTTCCAGACGACTGAGATAGTCCGAGAAGGATTCCCAGGACCAGTCGGTGCCGTTCTCGAGTGCGGCCAGCGGCATGCCCTCCACCTTCGACATCATCTTGCGGAGGTAATCGGCATCGCCGGGCAGGAGCGGAGCGAGGGTGAACCCGCAATTGCCACCCATCACGGTGGTCACGCCGTGCACACTCGAGGGGCTGGCGGTCGGATCCCACAACAACTGGGCGTCGTAGTGGGTGTGCGGATCGATGAATCCCGGTGTCACCATCAGGCCGGTGGCGTCCACGACCTCGGCGGCGTCGCCGGTGACGGTGCCGACGGCCACGATGCGGCCATCCCGGATGCCGATATCGGCACGGCGCGGCGGTGCTCCGGTGCCATCGACGAGCATTCCTCCACGGATGACCAGATCGAGCGTGTTGTCCGACATCGGCAGCCTGCTTTCGGGATCGATATCTCCGCCAGTGCCGAGTGCACTGGAATCTGACGGTACGTCAGATTGTAGCCTTGGGCCGACTTGATTCGCAGGGGGACGGCCATGGGCGCAACAGCAGACAAGACCTACCGACTACTCATCGGTGGCCACTGGGTGGACGGCGCCGAGGGGACCTCGCCGGTGGTGAACCCGGCCACCGAGACCGTCGTCGGCCACGCTCCCGAAGCCTCCGTCGCCCAAGCCGAAGCCGCCGCCAAGGCCGCCCAGGACGCCTTCCCGGGCTGGTGGCGCACTCCCCCGGTGGAACGGGCGCGTCTCCTGCAGGCCGTGGCCGATCGATTGCGCGAACGTCAAGGCGATCTGGTGCCGCTCATCATCAGCGAGACCGGGGCCACGGCCACCGTCGGATCGCGGATGCAAGTGCCCGTCGCCATCGAACGCTTCGAGCGCTACGCCCGTAGCGCGACCCGCAGTTTGGACATTCCGCTGCCCCCGTCTCCCATGCAGGCCACCCCATTGGCAGCCGGTGGACTCATCGGCGGTGTCGTCCATCGTCAGCCGGTCGGCGTGGTGGCCTGTATCTCGCCCTACAACTTCCCGGTGGTGAACATGGCCGGCAAGATCGCACCGGCCCTCGCCGTCGGCTGCACGGTGGTGATGAAGCCGGCACCGCAGGATCCGTTGGCGGTCATCGAACTGGCCGAGATCATGCACGACGTCGGGTTCCCGCCCGGCGTCATCAACATCATCACCTCGTCGAAACCCGAACCGGCCGCCGCTCTCACCACCAGTCCGCACGTGGACATGGTCTCCTTCACCGGATCCACCGCTGTGGGCGTACGCATCATGGAGGCCGGGGCCGCCTCCATGAAGCGGCAGTTGCTGGAGCTCGGCGGCAAAGGAGCGGGCCTCGTTCTCGCCGATGCCGATCTGGCCAAGGCCGTCGGTGCCGTGCAGAGCGTGTGGGCCTTCCACAGTGGCCAGATCTGCACCGCCCCGACGCGGGCCATCGTGCACCGCAGCCGCTACGACGAGTTCGTCTCCATGTTGGCCGGTGTGGCCCCGCATCTGAAGGTGGGCGACCCGACATCGGCCGACACCATCGTCGGTCCGGTCATCTCCGAGGCCCAGCGCGCCCGCATCGAGCACTACATCGCCTCCGGCGCCAAAGAAGGTGCAGAGATCGTGGTGGACGGACGTCGACCGTCGCACATGGAGCGCGGCTACTACGTCGCTCCCACGTTGCTGGCCAATTGTTCACCGACGATGACCCCGGTGCGCGAAGAGATCTTCGGACCGGTCGTGGTGGTCGTGCCCTTCGACGACGAGGACGAGGGCATCGCCATCGCCAACGGCAGTGAATTCGGGTTGTACGACTACGTCTTCTCGCAGGATTCGGATCGCGCCTACCGCGTGGCTCGGCAACTGCGCAGCGGCAACGTGGGCATCAACACCGCGCAACGCAATCACGAAGCTCCCTTCGGAGGATTCAAGATGAGCGGCGTCGGACGCGACGGCGGCGACTTCGGCTTGCACTGCTACACCGAGATGCAGTCGATTGTCTGGCCCGGCTGATCGCCGGCACTACTCGAGAATCTCCATGGACGCACTCAGGGGAACGTCCACGACCTGAATCCCGCGATCGTCCAATTCGGCCAGGATCTCGTCATCGTCGGCCCGGCAGTACGCCAGAGCGATCCAATCCTTGGAGCCGGCCTCGTCGAAGATCGCCAGCCCCGTAGCGACAGGTCCGGTGGAGAAACGCGTCCGATATCGGAGGCCATCCAATGACTGTGCCGCCAACGCCGTCGCCCACATCTGGGGTACGTCATAGGGCACCATCGAGGCGAGTTCGTTCGTGACTCCGAATCCCAGAGCCGATGGGTGTTGGAGATCTGCCACGTCCAAACCTCTGTCGTAACCCAAAGTCCAGATCGTGCGAGACGCCAGGAACTTTCGAGAGATCGGACGATGACTCGACTCCGGACCGATCATCTCCACGACGCCGGTCACCGGATCGGTCCCCGCATACAACGTGCCCAACCCGCTCGGGTCATCGGGCGAGAGATCGAATCGGCACTCACCACAGGTGCAGAACCACCACGGCGTTCGACGCGCGGCACGATACATCGCCTCCTGATGATGCACAGTGGGGAAACCGACCAGTGATCTCGATGGCGGACCCTGAACGACCCGCTGACGACTCGTCAATGGACCCACCGCTGTCGAGCGGACTCGGCCAACCTGACTGCGATGGTCGTCTCGCCCCGTGCAATCAAATCCAACACCGACTCGCTGTGGTAGCGCGCCTGTGGAGCCGTCAACCACGAGGCCAATGTCCATTCGTCCACGACCTCGGAGGTGAGGATTTGCAGGATCTGGCCGATGCCCGAGTAGGGCTTCAGGTGGCGATCGAACTGATAGGCGGGGATCACCACCACATCATCGGCGGTCGTGAGTGACAGCACTTTGCGCGAACGCACCCATTCATTCACGGCTTGGCGCGTCACCCCACAGGCTTTGGCCAAACCGGCTTGTCGATACACCGGACCGATCGCCGCCGACAACGGATGTGCCTGCGGCACCACTGCGGCCACTCGGGCCGCCAGCTCCTCGGCCGGACCCAACACGGACTCCAATGACTCGCCGGATGACGTCGACACCTGCCGGAGACGTTCGCGGAGCGCTTGCACCACGGTTTCGGCATAGGCGATATCACCGGATCGTCGAACGCCATCGGAGTGCTTCGATGGAGCGGTGGTGGTCACGGGCCCGATGGTACCCGCCTCGGGACAGATGTCAAGTGCGTCAAGCAACCATGTCAATTTCGTCAAGGACCCGTCATATCGGGTGACGGCAACGAACAGACTCCGCCGGCCTTACTGGCACTTGCTGACGACGTTCACGGCGAAGTCGTCGATGAAAGGTTTGTAGGCCGCGGCCATTTCGGCGAGCCCGGCATGATCCCCCACCGACGGATTCCCGAGCGCCCAGGGCATGCACAGCGTTCCGGTCATCCCCAATTCTTCCTCGGCCCGTTTGTAGAGATCGGCCGACGGCATGGCGTAGAGACCGCAGATGATCTCGAAGTCGTCGTTCTCACGGCCGTATTCATGCAGGTATCCCCGCAAACGCCCGATGTGGTGTTCGGCCTCCTCCCACGGATACGCATTGCCGATCCAGCCGTCGCCCACCTTGGCGGCCCGCTTCAGTGCCGCATCGGTGTGTCCGCCCACGTAGATGGGCACCGGCCGCGGCGGATGCGGTTCCATGGTCACCGCCGGCACGTCGTAGTAGGTGCCGTGGAATTCCACCCAGCCGCCCTGCCAGAGAGCCCGCAGAGCCTCGATCATCTCGGTGAGTCGCTTGCCGCGATTGGAGAAGTCCTGACCCTGCAGATCGAACTCCTCTTTCATCCAGCCGGCACCGGCTCCGAGGGCCACGCGACCATCACTCAGCACGGCGGCGGTGGCGATCTCCTTGGCCAACTGCAGAAGCGGCCGATGTCCGGCCACGTAGATGTTGGTGGTGAAGTTCAACTGACGGGTCACGCTCGTCATGGCTCCGATGAGCACCCAGGGATCGGGCCAGGCGGTCTCGGGTTCCCAGATGGGTCGGCCATCGGGATGTGGCGAATACGGGTACTTCGATTGCAAGTTTTTCGGGTAGACGAGATGGTCGCTGACCATCAGTCCGTGATAGCCGGCCTCGTCCAGCAACTGGGCGATGTGCACCAGCTGTTTGGTCTGCATGAACGCCGTAGCACACCAGAACTTCATCCGACTCCCCTTCTGTCGACGCTCCCGTGTTCACGGGGCCGCCCGGTATCTGACACTCTGTCAGATGGTGAGCAGCGACGAAGTGGTCCTCGTATCCCGTCACCCCGTGGAGTTCGGGCACGTGGCGGCGGTGACCCTCAATCGTCCCGAGGCCCGCAATGCCATCGACGCCGCTCTCGGGGCCGCCCTTCCGGCGGCCATCACCGCCTGCGATGCCGACACCGATGTACGGGCCATCGTGCTCACGGGAGCCGACCCGGCCTTCTGCGCCGGATTCGATCTGCGCGATGTCGGTGGCGGCAAGAAGCGCGGCGCCAATGTGCATCCCGGCTACTGGGGTCCGCTGCCTCCGACCCGCGTCCCGGTGATCGGGGCCGTGAACGGCGCGGCCATCACCGGAGGATTCGAGATCGCGCTGGCCTGTGATTTCCTGATCGCCTCCGAGCGCGCCGTCTTCGCCGATACGCACGCCAAGGTGGGCATGGTGCCGGGCTGGGGTCTGACCATCGCTCTGCCGCGACTCATCGGTACCGGCCGAGCGCGTCGGTTGAGCCTGACGGCAGAGAAGATCGACGCCGCCACCGCCCGGGACTGGGGTCTGGTCACCGAAGTGGTGGCTCATGAGAACCTGTTGGCCCGCGCCCTCGAATTGGCGACGATGGTGGCCGGCAATCACGCCGAAGCGGTCAGCGAGATCCGGCGGGTCTACGACGGCGTGGCCCCTCTCGGCGACAGCGACGAGGCCTACGCCCACGAGAACGCCGCCGCTCGGGCTTGGGCCCAGAAGCGATTCGCCGCACCCGGAGGAGAATGATGCGCGTCTACGCCGGGATGGATCCGCGGCTGGCCATCCGCGACGTTCCGGTCCACGCCCGTCGCGTCGAAGCTCTCGGCTACGACGGACTGCACATCGCCGAAACCGTCCACGATCCGTTCTTGGTGTCGATGGCCGCCCTCCAAGCCACGACGACACTCACCGTGCGCACGAGTGTGGCACTGGCCTTGGTGCGCAGTCCGATGGCCGTGGCCTACAGCGCCTGGGATCTGGCGGCGCTGTCGGACGGTCGCTTCCAATTGGGTCTCGGCACCCAGATCCGCCCCCACATCGAACGGCGCTTCGGGGCGGCCTTCGATGATCCGACGGGTCGTCTGCGCGATCACATCGGCGCGGTGCGGGCCGCCTGGCGGGCCTTCGACGGCACCGAGAAGCTCGACTTCCACAGCGAGCACTACACCCTCGATCTGCTGACCCCGAATTTCATACCCGACCCGCTTCCCGCCGGTATGGCGCGACCGTCGATCTGGATGGGCGGGGTCAACAAGAAGTTGGTCGAACTGGCCGGACGTCTGGCCGACGGCTTCGTGACCCATCCCACCAACAGCCACCCGCGGTACTTGCGCGACCTGTGTCTGCCCGGATTGGAGGCCGGTGCGACTTCAGCCGGTCGACGGCGCACCGATATCGAAGTGGTGGTCGGAACCCAGTGGATCCTCGGCGTCACCGCCGCCGATCTCGTCGAACGACGCGAACACAACCGCCGACTTCTGGCCTTTCTCTATTCGACGCCGGCGTATGAACGCACCCTCGAGTTGTTCGGATGGAAAGAGCTCGCCGGTCAGTTGCGAGCCCTCATTCGCGACCAGCGGTGGAACGATCTCTCGACACTGGTCACCGACGAGGTTCTCGACACCTTGATTCCGCAAGCCACCTATGACCATCTCCCAGCCGTGGTGAACGAATGGTTCGCCGGGTTGGCCGATGGTGTGCTGATCGCTCCACCACCAGAGGACACCCACGACGCGCTGTTGCGCGAGACGATCCGGGCAATACGACAGAGCTGACCATTCAGCTGCCGCGCCAGCGACGCAGGATGTCCCGACTGACAACTTCCCCACCGGCCAACTCCACCGCATCGTCACTGCCGGCCACCAACCAGGCCGCCGCCCAGGCCACGTCGTCGGGTCGTCCGCCGGTCGGTTCACGTCCGGCCAGAGCGGCGCGCTGCTCCATCACCTCGGTGAGCACGTGTCCGGGATTCAAGCTGTAGGCCCGCAGCCCTCGGTCGCGGTATTCGGCCTGCAACACCCCGGCGATGCGATGCGCCGCTCCTTTGGCCATGGCGTAGGCCAATCCCCAGCCACCGGCACCGGCGGGAGCCTTCGGATCCAAGGTCGCCGCGCCCGAGGTGAGATGGATGAACACCCCACGGCTGCTGGCGGCCATCCCGGGGAGGAACCGCTGCAACAGAATCAACGGCGCCACCGCATCGGCTTCGATCACCCGGCGCACCAGGTCGAGGGACAGATCGTCCACCAGATCGTTCACCCCCGGGCCCTGATAGATGGCGTTCGAAATCAGCGTGTCGATGACCGGGAAGTGACGCAGCGCTTCATCGGCGGCAGCAGCCACACTTTCGGCATCGGTGAGGTCGAGGGCCACCGCAACCACGCGACTGCCGAAACCTCGGCATGCAATGGCGACCTCGTCCACCGAACCGGACAAGGCCATCCCGGCCAACGGATCGGTGCGCGAGGTTCCTTCGAACCGCGCCCCACCGGTGGTGGAACGGGCCGTGAGCACCAAGTCGTGTCCGGCGGCGGCGAGTTCCAGAGCGATGGCTCGTCCGATGCCCCGACTGGCGCCGGTGATCATGATCGCACGCCTGTTCTCGGGGGCATGAGCAGAGACAGCCACGGTGAGAACCCTACGACCCGACCACTACGGTGAGCGCATGGGACAGGATCTGCGCTTCGACGATCGAGTGGCCATCGTGACCGGAGCCGGCCGAGGCTTGGGACGCGACCATGCGTTGTACCTCGCAGGGCGCGGTGCGGCGGTCGTCGTCAACGACGTGTCCGCTGACCACGCGCACGGGACCGCGACCGATATCGCGGCCGCCGGTGGACGAGCGATCGCCGACACCCATTCGGTGGTGGACGGGGCCGAGGCCATCGTGCAAGGCGCGCTGGATACATTCGGCCGTCTCGATGTGCTGGTGAACAATGCCGGGCGCGGCGGACCGACCGGCACCATCGAAGACACCACCGACGCGCAGGTGGCCACCATCGTGTCCACGCACATGATGGGCACCTGGTCCATGTGCCGGGCCGCCTGGCCGCACCTGCGCGCCCAGCGGTACGGCCGCATCCTCATCACCTCGTCGGCGGCCGCCGTCGGATCGCTCGGCATGCCCGCCTACGCCATGGCCAAGGCCGGGCTGATCGGACTGGCGCGGTCGCTGGCCCTCGAAGGCGCGGAACACGGCATCACGGTGAACGTGCTCATGCCCATCGGGTACACCCGCTCGGCGGCCCTCAATCCGCACGAAGACACGCGCCGCTGGATGGAGGAGAACTTTCCGCCGCATTTGTGCGCGCCGACGGCGGCTCTCCTGGTGCACGAGGACGCTCCGTGTTCGGGGGAGATCATCACAACCGGGGCCGGTCGAGCGGCCCTCATCGCCACCGTCGGCGTACCCGGATACTCGGCCGGCCCGGAACTCACCATGGAGAATCTGCGCGACCACTGGTCCGAAGTGATGGACACCACCGGGTTCAAACCCCTGCGGTACAGCCGGGAGGAATTGGACTTCTACCAGGGCCCGGCGGCCTGGCGTGGCTAGGAGGGTTCGGACCAGTTTCTGACAGACTGTCAGAATCCGCCTCGGGTGGGCGGTCCGAGAACTCACGGGGGCGCCGGATCGGCGACACGAGCACATGCACATCGGAGACACGCCAGAGGAAGCAACATTCCGGGCCGAGGCCCGGGCCTGGTTGGAATCCCACGCTCGACGCAAGGACGCCCAGACCTCCGAACTCGCCGATCATCATCGCGACCTGGCCGGACACATCCAGCAATGCCGAGACTGGCAGCGGGTGCTCTTCGATCACGGCTGGGCCGGCATCACCTGGCCCACGGAATACGGCGGGCGGGGGGCATCGGCCATTCAGTCGGCCATCTTCGCCGAGGAGATGGGCCAGTTCGACGTGTCCACGGGCGCCTTCGCCGTCTCCATCGGCATGGTCGGTCCGACACTCATCGCCCACGGCACTCCCGAGCAGCAGAGCACTCACCTCGGACCGATCCTGCGCGGCGAAGAGGTGTGGTGTCAGCTGTTCAGCGAACCCGGATCGGGCAGCGATCTGGCATCGCTCGGCACGCGAGCGGTGCGCGACGGCAACGAATGGGTGGTGAACGGCCAGAAGGTCTGGACCAGTTTCGGACAGTTCGCCGACTACGCCATCTTGTTGGCCCGCACCGACGTGGATCTGCCCAAACACGCCGGGATCACCTATTTCATTCTCGACATGCGCTCTCCCGGTGTGGAGGTGCGACCCATCACCCAGATCACCGGGGTGCAGCACTTCAATGAGACGTTCCTCACCGATGTGCGCATCCCGCACGAGAACGTCATCGGCGAGGTGAACGGCGGCTGGAAGGTGGCCCAGACGACGCTCTCGAACGAGCGCAGCCACATCGGGTCGGGTGGATCGTGGTCGGTGGAGGACCTGATCGCCGTGGCTCGACGACACGGCGTGGATCGAGATCCGAAAGTCCGCCAGGGGTTGGCCCAGGCCTGGTGTCGGGCCGAGACCCTCAAGTACCTCGGCTACCGAATGCGCACGGCCATGAGCCAACGCCGTATGCCCGGACCGGAAATGCTGACTCTGAAGTTGGCCTTCGCCACGCACTGGCGTCTGAGTGCCGATCTGGCGACCAGCATCATCGGTGCCGGTGGCATGTTGTGGGGTGACGACGCACCGGACGACAACCAGTGGGGCCAGCATCTCCTCAGCCAGTTCGCCATCCGTATCGGCGGCGGCACCGACGAGATCCAGCGCAACATCATCGCCGAACGCGGCCTCGGACTGCCGCGGGAACCGTCGAACGACAAGGACGTGCCCTGGCGCGAGATGAAGAGGGCAGGGTGACACTGCGATGAGTACGAACGGCTCCTCGATCGTGGTGGACGACACCCCGGAGGCCAAGGCGGCTTTCTACGCGCAACTACAAACCTTCGTGGGGCTGGAGATCGGCGATCCGATGCCGGCTCCCGACGAGGTGAACCGCCCGATGATCCGCCATCTGGTGGAGGCGGTCGGCGACAAGAACCCGATCTACACCGATCCCGATCTGGCAGCGGCCAGCGTCCACGGAGGCATCGTGGCTCCGCCGACGATGTTGCAGGCCTGGGTGATGAACGGCATCGACGGACCCCAGCGAACCGGTGACGGACCGTACGAGAAGATGAACGAACTGCTCTTCTCGCGTGGTTTCACCAGTGTGGTCGGCACCAACTCCGAGCAGGTGTACCACCGGTACCTGCGACCCGGAGATCGGCTCACCATGCGCACGGTGATCGATTCGATCAGCGACGAGAAATCCACCGGACTCGGCACCGGGCACTTCGTCAGCACTCGCCAGGACTATTACGACGCCGACGACCAACTGGTGGGGTCGATGCTGTTCCGCATCTTCCGGTTCCAGCCCAGGGCCCGCGCCACACCCAAGCCACCCCGACCCAAGCCCGCCACCACACACGACAACCATTGGTGGTTCGCGGCGCTGAAAGAGGGTCAGTTGTTCGCCCAGGTCTGCACCGACTGCGGTCGGGTGCGTTTCCCCACCGGTCCGATGTGTCCGGCGTGTCGGTCCTTGCACTGGGACAAAGTGGCTCTGCCCATGTCGGGCACCATCCACAGTTTCGTGATCGCCCATTTCCCCCAGGTTCCGAGTTTCGACTATCCACTCCCCATCGTGCTGGTGGACATGGACCCGGTCCCTGGTCCCGGTGGCGATGCGGTGCGATTGGTGATGAACACCGCCGACACCCCGAACGACACCCTCACCATCGGAGCGCGAGTGCGGATCGAGATCCGCACCGTGGACGCCGACACGTCATTGCCCTTCGCCATCCTCGACTCAGGAGCCGCATCATGAACTTCGATCTGTCCGAGGAACAAGTCGTCATCAAGGATCTGGCTCTGCAGATCTTCTCTGGTCAGGCCACCGTCGAACAGGTGAAGGCCGTCGAACACGGCAGCGGTTTCGACACCGATCTCTGGCAGCAGTTGGCAACCTCGGGCATTCAGGCCTTGTGCGTTCCCGAAGAGTTCGGTGGCAGCGGCTTCGGGGCCGTGGAGCTGGCTCTCGCTCTCATGGGTCAGGGTCGCTACGTGGCTCCGGTGCCGCTGTGGACCGCCGGGGTGGCGGCGTTGGCGCTCGCCGACTTCGGTTCTCCCGAGCAGCAGGCGGCCTACCTGCCGGGTCTCGCCAGTGGATCGACCGTCGCCACCATCGCCCTCGCCGAGATCGGCACCAACGATGTGTTGCGTCCGAACGTCACCGGCACGGTGTCGGGTGACGCCGTGACCATCACCGGGTACAAGCCGGCGGTGCCGTTCGCCCAGCACGCCACGGTGGCCTTGGTTCCGGTCACCGTGAACGATGCCGCCACCATCGCCATCATCGAAATGTCGGATCCGGGGGTCACGGTCACCCCGGTGTCCACCACCAACCACGAACCCCAGGGCCATCTGGATCTGAACGTGACCATCCCGGTGACCCGGCTCCTCGGCCACGACACCGACGGTCGCGAAGCCCTGCGGTCACTCTTCGAACACGCGCTAGCGGCCCTAGCGGCCATTCAAGTGGGCGTAGCCGAAGGGGCACTCGCGTACACGGCCACACATCTCTCGTCGCGTCAACAGTTCGGCAAACCCTTGGCAGCCTTCCAGGCCACCACACAGCGCGCCGCCGATGGCTACATCACCACCGAGGCCATGCGGGTCACCGCCCTGAATGCCGCCTGGCGTCTGTCCGAAGGGTTCGATGCTCGCCGCGATGTGAGCGTGGCCGCCTATTGGGCCAGCGAAGGCGCCCAACAAGTGGTGACGGCGGCTCAACATCTGCACGGAGGCATCGGCGCCGACATCGACTATCCGGTGCACCGCTACTTCCTCTGGGGTATCCAATTGGCCAGCGTACTCGGTTCGGCGAGCGCCCATCTGGCCCGGCTCGGCTCGCTCATCGCCCGCACCTGATCGACGCGTGAAGGACTTCCCATGACCACTCTCCCGGCCACCCGCACCTTCACCTCGGTGAAGGTCGGCGACGAATTGCCCCCGCTCGAGGTACCGCTCACGCGCACGCTCATCGTGTCGACCGCCATCGCCACTCGCGACTATCAGGTCGTTCATCACGATCCCACCATCGCCGCCGAACGGGGATCGAAGGACATCATCATGAACATCCTCACCTCGAACGCCTTCGCTGGCCGGTTCGTCACCGATTGGGCCGGACCGAACGCCTTCATCCGCTCGGTGAAGGTGCGCCTCGGGGC
>JBJTYE010000191.1:0-7202 GCA_046082625.1 Actinomycetota bacterium
ATGCGCTCTACGAAACTGAAGTAACGTTGAAAGACATTGTCTGAAAATACCCGCGCACGATTTACCTTGATGCACCGACAGCCGGCGAAGGACTTAGTCGCGCCGCTCAACTTGGAGCAACTCTTGCTTGCCTTGCTTCTGGTCCATCACAAAGTCATCAATATCTTGTAATCGAAGGTCACCTTAGAAAGGTGCAACTTACTTCTCTCGAAATGCTTCCTTGATGGATTCATGGCCAGAGCAAATCTGCCCTCGATCCCAGGTGCTTGTCGAGAGCCTCACTCACTTCGAACTTCAATGACTTCAACTGGGACTAGATGAGCAAACACGGAGGTCCTTCAGAGTCTTACTGACCTTTCTAGAGCTCGTCATCGTCTCCTACGGGTTTCCTCAATATGGGTGTAGTTCCAGTCGAATGTCATCTGATTAGCCCTCGGAGCCTCCAATATTTTGGAAATCAAAATTTCGAACTAGGCAGGCAGATCTTCGAGAGACGTCACCGAAATCGCTGTTTCGCGTCACCGGCCGTCTCTACACCCCGACCGCTACCAGCCTCAAAGGCTTTTGCTCCGCCGTCGGCTGGCGACCCCAGAGGTCGTTGCAACGGTCAGATCGAGACGGGATCGACCGGACGCGTCACGACGTTGTACTGGCCCATCGCCCGAGCCGCCGATGGCAATTCGAGTGCCTTCTTACCGGTGATAACTTCCGTCGGGGAACGCTCCTCGGGAGCACGAAGGGGGACATCGTGAACGAGAACGTGCGACGTATGTTCGATTTGAGCGACGATGTGGCAATCGTGACCGGAGCCGGACGAGGAATCGGTGAAGGAATTGCCCACGCCCTCGCCGGAGCCGGAGCGGCCGTCGTGTGCGCGGCCCGACGAGCCGATGAAGTAGAGCGGGTCTCCAGTGACATCAGAGCGAGCGGTGGCCGAGCCATCGCCATGCCCACCGATGTCACCGACGATGACGCCGTGCGGTTGCTCTGCCAACGAGCAATCGACGAATTCGGGTCACTCGACATCCTCATCAACAACGCAGGTGGATCACCGATTCAGGCGCCTCTCGTCGATCTGCCTCGTGATGAATGGGATGCCACCATGCGCCTCAATCTCACGTCCATCTGGGTGTGCACCAACACCGCCGCCCGAATGATGCGCGACGGCGGACGCATCGTGAACATCTCGTCGAAGGCGGCCGTCTCGACAGTCATGGGCAGCGGTCATTACGCCGCAGCAAAAGCGGCCGTCAACTCGCTCACGATGACCTATGCCAAGGAACTCGGACCGCGCATTCGCGTGAACTGCATCATGCCCGGTGCCGTCCCCACCGAGATCATGATGAAAGCGATGCGTCTGGAAGAGAGCGACCTGCCCCGGCTCGAGAAGATCCTTCGTCTGCCGATGCGTCGTCTGGGAACACCCGAGGACCTGGGACTAGCCGCGTTGTATCTCGTGTCACCGGCGTCGAGTTGGGTTACTGGTCAGATCATCGGAATCGACGGAGGTCTCTGAGGTCATGGGAAGCAACCGATCGAACCGTCGCATCGTTCTGGCTCGGCGACCACAGGGTCGCCCGCAACCGTCCGACTTCGCATTTCTCGACGATGATGCTCTCGCTGTGGAAGAGGGACAGGTCGTCGTAGCCGTCGATCACCTGGGCATCGACGCGTTCATCCGCACGACTCTCGAGGAGGAAAGCTTCCATCAAGGTGCTCGAATCGGTGGCGTGATTCCGGCTCTTGGCGTCGGCCAAGTAGTCGAATCGAGATTCGATGGACTCGCCATCGGCGACTGGGTGTTCGGGCCGTTGTGTTCGCAGACCTTCGCCACGATGCCAGGGATCATGTTGCGTCGCCTCGACACATCGGTCGTACCGCCGCGGGCCTGGCTCGGTGCCCTCGGACTCACCACCGGCCTCACCGCGTACGTCGGACTCACCGAAGTCGGTCAGGTGAGCGCTGGCCAATCGGTGGTCGTGTCGGCGGCCGCTGGGGCAGTCGGCTCAGTCGCCGGACAGATCGCTCGTCTACTCGGAGCATCACCAGTCATCGGTATCGCCGGCGGATCCGACAAGTGTCGCTTCCTCGTTGACGAACTCGGATACAGCGCCGCCATCGACTACCGCAACGACGACGTGGAATCACGACTTCTCGACCTTCTACCCGACGGAATCGACGTCTTCTTCGACAACGTGGGCGGTGACATTCTCGACGCCGTGCTCATGAACATCCACCGTGGTTCTCGCATCGTGATCTGCGGTGCGATCTCGCAGTACGACGACATGAAGAACGTGCGCGGGCCGCGGAACTACCTGAAACTCGCTGAACGTCAAGCAGTGATGGAAGGTTTCGCGGTGTTCCACTTCGAACACGCCTACGCCGCGGCCGAAGCACAGTTGACACAATGGTTCGACCGTGGGGATCTCGTGATGCCCGAGCACGTCGAGATCGGTATCGAGTCGTTCCCACGCGCGCTCGACATCTTGATGAGCGGAGGCCACCGTGGAAAATTGCTGGTGAAGGTCGCAAGCTGATTCTTGAGGCTGCCGACTCGCCAGGCCGGGGAACCCAAATCGGTGTTGGCCATCCGGGCCTAGGTGCTCTGGATACGTCCGGCGACGTCGGAGGTGTGTTGGGCGACCCGGCAGTCGCACTTGTTCTGCTCATTACAACAGAGTGTCGATTCCTTCCCACAACTCGTCTGGAAAGCTCATCTCGGCAAACTGGACATCTGCGATGATTTCGGCCGGCGACCGAGCACCGAACAGCACGGCGCCTACCGCACGGTGGCGCATGGCGAACCCAATGGCAGCGGCCGGTAAGGCAACCCCGAACTGGGCACAGACCTCGGCCATTCGAGAAACCAGTTCGATCTTGTCCGGTGATGCCAATGAGTAGTCGAAAGTCGGACGACCCGTCGGGTCGGCAAGTAGGCCACTGTTGAATACCCCGCCAAGGATCACCTCGACCCCATGAGAGGCACACATCTCGAGGAGCGGTCCGCCAGAGCGATCGAGCAGTGTCCAACGACCGGCCAGCAGAACACAGTCGAGAGGCACACGCTCGACGAACCGGGAGAGCATCTGCCACTGGTTCATCCCACAACCGATTCGGTCGATCAGGCCCTCATCACGCAAGCGAATCAAAGCCGGAAACGACTCCTCGAGGGCAGTTGCTTCATGAAGGTCCGGATCGTGGAGGTGCACCACGTCGAGGCGATCGACACCCAGTCGAACCAGGGATTCCTCCAATGATCGCCGAATACCATCCGCAGAGAAGTCGAACACCGGGTCGACATCGGGGATCTCCACGAAGGCGCTCGACGGCCGAGAGGCATCAGTGCGACGCAGGACTCGGCCAACTTTCGAGCACAACACGAACTCGTCACGCGGTCGGTGGGCCAACGCCCGGCCCAACCTCGTCTCTCCCAGCCCGTGGCCGTACTGAGGAGCAGTATCGAAGTACCTGATCCCGTTCGCCCACGCCGCGTCGATGGTGGCGATTGCATCCTCTTCGGTGACCGAGGTGAACAGATTGGCGAGTGGTGCCGTACCGAGGCCGAGCCGAGGACGGGTCATCGCCACTCTGCGCCATCAGGAAAGCTCAGCGCTCGAATCGAGTCGGCATGCATCTCGATCGAATAGCCAGGAGCTTCGGGAACCACGTACGCACCATCTCGAATTCGGACCGGGTGGATGAAGTGTTCGTGCAGATGACTGGCGAATTCGGTGGTCCGGTCGACGAGCGAACCGCTGACACACAGATAGTCGATCACCGAAATGTGCTGCACGTATTCGCACAATCCGATGCCACCGGCATGAGGGCACACCGGAACATCGCGGGCAGCCGCCAGCAACAAAACGGCCAGCACTTCGTTCAAACCGCCGAGCCGACAGGCGTCGATCTGGCAGTAGTCGATGGCCTCGGCCTGGAGCAACTGCTTGAAGACCAAACGATTGGCGGCGTGCTCGCCGGTTGCGACACCGACCGGATTCACCCCACGACGAATCGCCGCATGACCGAGTACGTCATCGGGGTGCGTGGGTTCCTCGATCCAGCGCAAATTTGCCGATCGCAATTCGTTGGTCCAATCGATGGCTTGACGCACATCCCAGACCTGATTCGCGTCCGCCATCAGTTGCCGCTGATCACCGATCTCTTCGCGCATCACCTCACATCGACGACGGTCGGAGCTGACGTCGATTCCCACCTTGGTCTTGAAACTCTTCCAGCCGGCGACCATCGCCTCACGACATAGACGACGCACTTCGTCTTCCGGGTAGCCGAGCCAACCAGCCGAGGTGATGTAGGCGGGATACCCGTTGTGCCGCAGTTCGGCCAGGCGGTCGTCTCGTCCGGGGCGACGCAAGGTGAGCATCTCGAGGGCGCGTACTTCGTCCACCTCGTCTCGGATGTAACGGAAGTCGATGCAGTCGACGAACTGGGCGGGCTCGAGATCGGCCACCAACTGCCACACAGGCACCCCGCGCTCTTTGGCCCAGAGATCCCAGACCGCGTTCACCAACGCGGCCGTCGCCAGATGGATCACCCCTTTGTCGGGGCCCAGCCATCGCAGTTGGGAATGATTGGTGACTGAACGCCAGAAGGCCCCCATGGCATCGGTGATATCGGCCAGCCGGCGACCGACCACCAGCTCACCAAGAGCTTCGATGGCCGCACAGCACAGTTCGTTGCCCTTGCCAATGGTGAACGTCATGCCGTGGCCGGCGTGGGCGCCATCGGTGTGCAGAACCACATAGGCCGCCGAGTAGTCGGGATCGGGGTGATTCGCATCGGAGCCATGCAGGAACTTCGAGGTGCGGGCCCGAAGGTCGTGAGTGGTCAGGTGGGTAATGGTGGTCATGAAATCCCCCGGTTCCAGAACGCCTATCGTAGGTGCACCGAGAGGAGAACGATGGAGCGGCGCGTCGTGGTGATTACTGGTTCGTCGGGTGGAATCGGTTCGGCTATGGTCGAGCGCTTCGCCACCCTCGGTGATCTGGTGGAAGGCATCGACATCGATCGTGGAATCGATATCTCCGATCCGGAGCAGTGCGAGCGGGCGATCACCGACATCGTGGGTCGTCATGGTCGTATCGATGTGCTCTGCAACAACGCCGGCGTCTCGGCGGTGGGCGATGTCGTCGACAGTACGCCCGACGACTGGCACCGGGTGTTCGCGGTGAACGTGTACGGCACGGCCAACATGTCGCGGGCGGTCCTGCCCGTGATGCGGAGTCGGCGCTCGGGCGCCATCATCAATACGTGCTCAATCGTGGCCAGTGTGGGTCTGGTACAACGGGCGGTGTACGCAGCATCGAAGGGCGCAGTACTGGCTCTCACCAAGGCGATGGCAGCCGACGAAGTGAACTACGGCATTCGCGTCAACTGTGTGTCGCCTGGAACGGTCGAGAGCCCATGGGTTCAGCGGCTCGTTGCGTCCTCCGACGACCCCGAAGCAACGTACGAAAGCCTGCGTCGTAGACAGCCATTAGGCCGTCTGGTGTCCTGCGACACCGTGGCCGACGCCGTGGTATACCTCGCCGCGCCCACCACCTTCACCACCGGTGTCGATCTACTGGTGGACGGCGGCATCAGTGGGGTTCGCATCGTGGAGCAATCATGACGCTACGCGTCGCCCTCGTCGGCGGGCCGATGTACGACCATCTCTATCGGGTGCTCGATGTTGCCGATGTGGAAATCCTGGTCCACGCCGACCACCCCACCCTGAACCGAGCGGTCTCCGACCTCCTCGACCGAGGCGAACGACTCGACGTGATCTCGACCCACAGCAAGTACGCACCGTCGCAATCCGAGTGGCTCCTCCCTCTCGACGACCTCGTCGATTCCTCGGAATTGGCACCACTCGCCGTCGATCTGTGTCGCCCCACCGACGACTTGATGTGTGTGCCCCGCTTGGTGGATGTGAGGATCATGTGGTGGCGACGCGACCGCCTGCCGAGCGCCCCCGACACCTGGTCGGCGCTCGTCGAATCGGGAGCAGCCTTCGGCTTCCCGGGTCGCGAATCCGGGCTCTTCGGCACGTTCTTCGAATTGGTCGTAGGGGCCGGTGGCCGGTTGTTCGACGATGAAGGACGCGTCACCATTTCGTCCCCGGAAGCCGAGGCGGCGGTGGAAACGCTGACGCGCTTGGCCAAGCTCGCGCCCGCCGACCTCCCCGACTGGCATTACGACCAAGTTGATCAGGCCCTGCTCGATGGGCGAGTGGATGCCTCAGGGGTTTGGCCGGGAGGCTGGGGAGCCATCCGTGACTCCGAGATCGCCAACCTGCTCGAGCCGGCGTTGTATCCGGCGGGGTCACATCGTCGGGTGAGTTACTCCGGCTGCCACGCCTGGGCCATACCCCGCACGTGCGATGATCCGGGACACAGTGCCGAACTCGTCACCCGACTCGTCAGCCGTGAGGCGTCCGGAATCGATGCAGCCGGGGGCAATGTTTGCGCGCACGTCGGTGCCTTCGAGAATGTGAAGCCGTCGAGTCCGGTCGATGCTCGACGTGTGCAGCTCACGGCCGACACCATCCGGTCATCGATGATCACCTATCCGCCACATTCACGTTTTCCCGAAGTCGAGGACTTCGGATGGATGAAGATCAACGAGGTGCTCCGCGGTCGGTGCTCGGCAGACGATGCGGTGCAATCGATCCATGAACACGCATCGTCGTTGATGACGATTCCCGAGTCCTGACGACCACGATGAACGATCAGTGCGAGTGGCGCTGACGCTCCATCAAACTGCACCAGTCCCACGTATCCCCACCCATGGCCGACACCTCGGCGAGCATCTCCCCCACCATGGCCGTCACTGGTAACGGAACACTCATGGCCTGGGCTTCCTCGAGAACCAGCCCGACGTCCTTGCGCATGAGGGTGGTCGAGAAGCCGTAGTTGTACTCGCCTGCGAGCATCTTCTCGGCCCGATTGGCCATCTGCCACGAAGCCGACGAGCCCTGCAACATCACGTGGATCACCTTCGAGACATCGAGGCCGGCGGACTCGGCGAAGTCCAGACCTTCGGCCAGCGCCTGACACAGCCCCACCACACAGATCTGATTGGTCATCTTGGTGATCTGTCCGGCCCCGCTGTCGCCCATGAGGGTGATGCGAGCCCCATAGGCAGCGATGACCGGCTCGGCCCGCTCGAACGCCGTCGGGTCACCACCGACCATGACCGTGAGG
>JBJTYE010000192.1:0-6102 GCA_046082625.1 Actinomycetota bacterium
GGTACGCAACATCTTTGATTTCTCCTTGGTTCGATGACACGGGTTCACATTCCGTGCCGACCGCACCGTAGGAGTGTCACCTTGCCGCCACCTGATGGCCAGGTGAACTCGAGGTGAACACCCGACGTACTTTGCGTCACCCGCTCGTGCGCCGCAGAGATCCCTGGGTCTGCCGCCGAGCCGCCCACTCGTACATGCGGCGCTGTGAATGAGGCTCGAAGGAGGCCGGACCCACTCGGGTCCAGGAATCATCGGCTTGCATCTCGAAGGCCGGAGCATCCTCGTCCAGGGCCAGATCCAAGGAATGGTCGAGCCAGGCCTGGTGTTTGGGGTGGGTGAGCGGGGTCAGCACCTCCACCCGACGGTCCAGATTCCGTCCCATGAGATCGGCCGATCCGATGAGGTGCAGTGGCTTGTCCTTCCCCTGCCCGTTGGCGAAACGGAAAATTCGCGAGTGCTCGAGATACCGCCCGAGAATCGACCGCACCCGGATGTTCTCGCTCATGCCAGGGACCCCGGCTCGCAGGCAACAGATACCCCGCACGATCAATTCCACTCTGGTTCCGAGTCCGCTGACCCGGTAGAGCTCTTCGATCATCTCGGCATCGGCCAAGGAATTGAGCTTGAAAGTGAGATGACCGGCCCGGCCGTACTCGCCCTCTGCCCGAATGAGATCGATCAATCCGGTACGCAGATGGTGTGGTGCCACCAGAAGACGTCCGTAGTGCACGTCGCGGCTGTATCCCGTGAGGTGATTGAAGAGCTGCGCGGCGTCGGCGGTGATGTCGGGTTCGGACGTGAAGTAGCCGAGGTCTTCGTAGAGACGCGCCGTCCGGGAGTTGTAGTTGCCGGTTCCGAGATGTACGTAGCGGCGCAAACCGTCACCGTCCTCCCGCACCACCAGGACGCACTTGGCGTGGGTCTTCAAACCGACGACGCCGTACACCACGTGCACACCCGCTCGCTCGAAGGCCTTGGCCCACGTGACGTTGGTCTGCTCGTCGAAACGAGCTTTCAATTCCACGAGGACCGCCACCTGCACGCCGCGTTCGGCCGCTCGAATGAGGTGTCTGGCGATCGGACTGTCGCCGCTGGTGCGGTACAGAGTCATCTTGATGCTCTGCACCCGAGGGTCTTCGGCGGCCTGAGCGAGGAACTCCTCCACCGAACTGGCGAAGCTTTCGTAGGGATGGTGCACCAACAACGGCCGTTCCCGGATGACCGAGAAGATCGACTTCTCGGCGTCCTCGGCCGCCACCAGTCGTCCGGCAGTGACCGGAAGCCATTGATCGTCCTTCAAGTCCGTGCGATCGAGAGCATGCAGGAGCCACAGACAGGTGAGATCGATCGGACCGTGGATGGAGAAGACGTCGGAGTCGGCCAGATCGTGCTCCTCGGTCAGCAGAGCGCGCATCTGCGGGGTGGCCGATTCGGCGACCTCGAGGCGCACCGCTCGGCCGAATCTCCGTCGACGCAGTTCCAGTTCGACGGCTTGCAGGAGATCGTCGGCTTCTTCATCCTCGAGATCCAGGTCGGTGTTGCGGGTGATCCGGAACGACGTGGCGTCGAAGACCTCCATACCCGGAAAGAGCGAGGGCAGGTGGGCGATGATGATCTGCTCGACCGGGACGAACCGCGTGCCTCCGGGAAGGGCCACCAGTCGCGGCAGGAGCGTGGGCACCTTGACCCGGGCGAAGCGCTCCTCTCCGGTCGACGGGTCGCGCACCATGGCCGCCACGCTCAGGGCCAGATTCGACACGTAGGGGAACGGATGCGCCGGATCGACCGCGAGTGGCGTGAGAACGGCGAACACTCGCTCCTCGTAGAAATTGGCGGCGAAGACCTTCTCCTCGGATGTGAGATCTCCGAAGGAACAGAGATGAATGCCTTCGCGTTGCAGTTGGGGAAGGAGGACGTCGCGCCACAATCGACCCTGACGATCGGTCAATTCTTGGGTTCGTTCCATGACGGCGCGCAGTTGCTCGGCCGGGGTCCGTCCGTCCGGTAGCGGCGCGGTGATGCCGGCGGCCTCCTGATCCTTCATCGCCGCTACGCGGACCTGGAAGAACTCGTCCATGTTGGACGAGAAGATGGCGCAGAACTTCACTCGCTCCAAGAGCGGGATACCGGGTTCGGTCGCCAGCCTGAGCACGCGTTCGTCGAAGTCGAGCCAGCTCAATTCCCGATTGAGGATTCGCGGGTCAGCGTTCACATCAGCCATGTCGGGGCGAGGGGCCGGTTCCCCTCCGGGTCAGGTCTGGCTCTCGTCGAAACCGAGATCCCATTCCACGGTGATCCGCTCGCGTTCGGCATCACGCATGATTCGCTCTCGGTTCCGCTTGAACTGCGGATCGGTGTACGGCAACAGGACCAGACGCGCCAAGGCCCGAGTCCGGAACTCATCGACGAGGACGCGATCTCCGAAATCTCCGATGACGTCCCAATGCGGAGCCACCGGACCCATGAACACGATGCGTACGTGGGCTCGGGATGGTTCGTTCATGGTTTGAGCATCGGACATGAGTCACTCCTTGACACCGTTCAGCAGACAAAAGTGCTGGACACGACCACACTATCGGTTGTCATCCCGCCCGGAACCGGGGTCCTGACTGGCCCGGGTCCCCCCTGCATGCTTGACTGGAGGAGGTCGGGAACTTTTCGGGCGGCGTCATCGTCAGATGTCGGCGAGGAGGAATCGGCCTCTCAGCGGGCGAAGCGGGCGGAAACCAACTTCGCACAAGGAGAAATGAACATGCTGGACGACACCACTGCAACGTGGATGGCCCAAGGCGCGTGTCGCGCCTACCCCCCGAACACCTTCTTCCCCAGCGATGGGGTGGGAGTGGATCGGGCCCGAAAGATCTGTGCGGCGTGCACCGTCACCGCCGAGTGCCTGGAGTACGCCCTGGCCAACCACATCGACCATGGTGTGTGGGGTGGTTGCAGCGAGCGGGAGCGTCGCCGCATCGCCAAGCGCCGCCGACTGGAAGTTCGCGCCAGCTAGCGGCTACCGGGACGACTCGTCGTCAGGACTTCTGGGACGACTCGTCGTCAGGACTTCTGGGACGACTCGTCGTCCTTGCCCGCCCCTTCGGAGAGACCCTTCTTGAATTCCTTCTGGGCCTGACCGAGGTTGCGGGCCAGCTTGGGGATCTGCGATCCGCCGAAGAGCACCAGTATCACGACCAGGACCACGATCACCTCGGGTCCATCGAACAAGCCTGCAATCATGCAGTCAGGGTACCAGTCGGCGGGGAACACCCGTCATCGGCTCCTCGTCTGCCAAGGTGGGAACGTGCTCGAATGCGTGGTCAACGTCAGCGAGGGCCGGCGCATCGACGTGGTCGCGGGCCTGGCCGAGGTCGTGGAGCCGGGCCACCTGCTGGACGTCCACGTGGATCGATGGCACAACCGCAGCGTCTTCACCTTGGTCGGCACCGAGGCTCCACGGCAATTGACGCGTCGGGCTGTCGAGTGTCTGGATCTCGACGGACACCACGGTGCCCACCCACGCCTCGGAGTCGTGGACGTGGTCCCGTTCGTACCCCTCGACACCGCGACCATGGACGAGGCCGTGGCAGCCCGCGACGATTTCGCCACCTGGCTGGCCGAAGAACTGGCTGTGCCCAGCTTCCTCTACGGACCCACCGGATACGCGCCGGGCCGATCCCTGCCCGACATCCGCCGCCGAGCCTGGCAGGACCTGTCACCCGATGTCGGTCCGCATCGGCCGCATCCCACGGCTGGAGCGGTGTGCGTCGGCGCTCGCGGCCCCTTGGTCGCCTACAACATCTGGCTGCGAGAGGGCGACGACTGGACCATCGCTGCAGAGATCACCTCCGCCATCCGCTCGTCCCATGTGCGAGCCTTGACCCTCCGCCTGGGCGATCGCGTGCAGATCAGCATGAACCTGATCGACCCCGCCGTGGTCGGACCGGCAGAGGTCTACGACCGAATCGGCGATCTGTGCGCCTCGCGCCAACTATCCATCGCCCGCGCCGAATTGGTGGGGCTGGTCCCCGCCGCGGTTCTCGATCGCATTCCGTCCGACCGATGGTCGACGCTCGATCTCGATCCCCGACGCACCATCGAAGACCGGTTGTCGAAGGGCTACACGTTCTCCGGACCGACCTGAACGCCGAACCGACCTGATCGACGAAGGATCAGGCGGTGGCGGTTCGGCGGTTCGACTGGGCACGCTGACGTCGCAGGCGTCGGCGTTCTCGTTCGGACAGTCCACCCCAGATCCCGAACTTCTCGCCGTTCACCAACGCGTATTCCAAGCAGTCCATGCGGACCACGCACCCCCGGCACACTTCCTTGGCCTCCCGAGTGGACGCACCACGTTCGGGGAAGAAGAGATCCGGATCGACCCCCAGGCAGTTGGCTTGATCCTGCCAGTTGTTGTCCCCAGATATGTCGTTCATGTGGCTCCTCGCCATCCTGATGTGGGGCCTGTGTCGCAGGTCATCGGCTCCACCGGACCGATCACCGCACCCCTGTAATTACACGGTTGACATTCTGACCCACATGAGGGCCCCGGCGCAAGGGGGCCGACCGCGAAAGCCCTGGGAAAGGAGGGTGACCATGGTTCACCCTTCCGATTCCACCAGGCGGGAGAGGCTCGCACGGATCCGAGGCCTCCTGACCCAGATTTCCGCTCTACGCTGGGGTGATGCCCATTCACCTACGAGCCGAGAGTGGCGATTACGCCCCAGCAGTGTTGTGTCCCGGAGACCCCCGGCGGGCCACCTACATCGCCGAAAACATTTTCGATCCAGGAGCCCGATTGGTGAACCAGGAGCGGGGAATGCTCGGCTACACCGGCACGTACGGCGGTCGGCCCATCAGCGTGCAGTCGACCGGCATGGGCACCCCGAGCGCGGGCATCGTCTTCGAAGAGCTCGTGATGCTGGGAGCCCGCCGCCTGATCCGCGTCGGCACGTGTGGAGGCCTCCAACCGCACCTGCGCATGGCCGACACCGTCATCGCGGTGAGCGCCTCGGCCGACGACCGCACTCCCCTGCGCTATGCCGGGATGGACGGATTCGCTCCCACCGCCACCTTCGCCTTGGTGGAGACGGCGGCCGCCCTCAGTCGCTCTGCGGGCAACCGAGTGTTCATCGGCTCGATCGTCACCAGCGGATTGTTCTACGACCCGGATCCGACCACCTTCGGACTGTGGCGTCGACTCGGCCACCTCGGGGTCGAAATGGAAGCCGCCATGATGTACGCGATCGCCACGTTGAAGGGAATCGAAGCCCTGGCCATGATGACGGTGAGCGATGTCATCGACCCCGACGCCGGAAATGTCGAGCGCATCTCCGACGAGGATTTGAAGCGAGGCGTGGACCAGATGATGGCCATCGCCTGTCAGGTGGCCGTGAGCTAGATCAACCCGAGGTCGCGCACCGCCTGGCGCTCATCGGCCAGTTCCGCCGTCGACGCGTCGATCTTGGTGCGGCTGTAGGCATCGATCTCCAGACCTTGCACGATGCGATACGACCCTCCCTCGCACGCGCATGGAAAACTGGAGATCAGACCTTCGGGCACTCCATAACTTCCGTCGCTCGGCACGGCCATCGACACCCAGTCTCCGGGAGCGGTTCCCAGGGCCCAGGATCGGATGTGATCGACGGCGGCATTGGCCGCCGAGGCCGCTGACGACGCCCCTCGAGCTTCGATGATGGCGGCCCCGCGCTTCGCGACCGTCGGGATGAAGGTTCCGTCCACCCACTCGTGATCTCCGACCGCCTGATAGGCGTTCTTGCCGTTCACCTCGCAGTGGAACAGGTCCGGATACTGGGTGGTCGAGTGGTTCCCCCAGATGGTCATCTTCTTCACCGCCGACACCGGCGCGCTCATCTTCTGCGCGATCTGGGTCACGGCGCGGTTGTGGTCCAAGCGGGTCATCGCCGTGAACCGACCCGGATCCAGGCTCTTGGCGTTCTGCTGGGCGATCAGTGCATTGGTGTTGGCCGGATTGCCCACCACCAGGACCTTGACCTGGCGCGACGCCGCCCGGGCCAGAGCTTCGCCCTGGGGTTTGAAGATGCCGCCGTTGGCCGACAAGAGATCGGCTCGCTCCATTCCGGCTTTGCG
>JBJTYE010000193.1:0-3906 GCA_046082625.1 Actinomycetota bacterium
CGGTCGGAATTCAATTGGTGGCGGCTTACGGTCGCGAGGACCTGCTCTTCCGAGTGGCCGCGCAATTGGAAGCGGCCGCCCCGTGGGCGCACCTCATTCCGACGATCTGAGACCGGGCACGCCCAGGTTGCGCACCTCGACCACGGCATCGAGTTCCAATTCGCCATAGATGTGCGGGAAGGCTTCGGGGGCGCCATCGAGCCGTTCCACGACCACTGGATGACCGAGCCGCTCCTCGTCCAGGGTCAACAACACCAACGAGTCATCGGGCAGATCCGAGTAGAAGCGCTGGCGCACCGCCCTCCACTGATGATCGAAACTGCAGTGCACGTATCCGACTTCTGCGACCGTCGCCCCACGCGTGGACCAGGGATACCGACCGACTCGCTGAGCCTCGATCCAGTCATCCGCGAGCGCCAGGTGGTGGATCACCGCGCCGTCCAGCCGCCGTCCACGACGAGTTGCTGGCCGGTCATGAAGGAACAAGCGTCGGAAGCGAGGAGCAACAGCGCTCCGTCGAGTTCGTGCAACTCGCCCATGCGCGGGATCGGAGAATTCTGCTTCAGGAAGTTCATGCTGGCTTCTTCAGACATGGCTTCGGTCATCTCCGATGGGAACCAGCCCGGACACAAGGCGTTCACGCGAATGTTCCGCCGCGCCCACTGGAGAGCCAACTCGCGAGTGAGATTGAGCACAGCTCCCTTCGACGCGCAGTAGTGAGCCTGCTTGACCGGGGCCGAGCCGACGATGCCGAACATGGATGCCACGTTGACGATGTTGCCACTGCCGGCTTCGCGCATGTGAGGGGCACATAATTTCGAAAGATGCCACAGCGCCGTGACGTTCACTTCCATGGCTGTACGGAACGTGTCGATGCTTTCGTCCTCGACGGCCACCTTGTGACCGACGCCGGCATTGTTGACCAGGATTCGCGGCGGACCGACGCGGGTCACAGTCTCCGTCACCAAACGTCCGCGATCCTCGGCATCGCTCAGATCGGTGGCGATGGCCACCGATCCGGGAAGTTCGGCTTCGAGTGCCGACAATCGGTCGATGCGACGGGCCGCCAGAACCACACGCGCGCCGGCGGCGTGCAACGTACGAGCGAAGTGCACTCCGATACCCGAGGATGCCCCGGTCACGATGGCCACGCGGCCATCGAGTCGGAATGCCGCCAGGGGTCCCATGTTCATGGTCTCGATCGTTTCGGATCTCTCATCAGCCATGCCGGCAGGCTATGTGGCACGATGACGTCATGAGCCGGCCCCGTCACATCGTTCTGGTCCACGGGGCGTGGCACGGGGCCTGGTGCTTCAGTGCCCTGCAGAGCGAACTGGATCGCCGCGGTGTGCCGAGTTACGCCCTCGATCTCCCCGGACACGGGGCGTCGACCGAGCCATTGGGAAGTTTCGACGATGACGTCGAAGCCGTCCGTCGCTTCCTCGGAGTCCTGGCCGGTCGGGGCATCCCGAGCCCGGTGCTGGTGGGCCACAGTTACGGAGGTGCCGTGGTGTCCGCCGCGGCTGCCGAAGGAGCCTCCGTCGATTCACTGGTCTACCTGGCGGCCTTCGCTCTCCACCGGGGCGAAAGCGTGATGTCGGCCATGGGCTCGTTTCCTCGGCACGAGGTCGCCCTCGGTGCGGCGATCCGCATGCGCGACGACGGCACCAGCGAGTTGGACCCGGTGCTCGCCGGACCGGCCCTGTACGGATGTTGTTCGCCGGCCACATCATTGGCTGCGATCGAGCGCCTCACACCCCAACCCATGGCCACCATGGCCGCCGAACTGGCGGTGTCGGCCCTCGGTCGCCTGCGCTCCACCTACGTCGTCTGTTCCGAGGATCGTGCCGTGCACCCCGCGCATCAGCGCATCATGGCCGAACGTTGCTCGGACTCGGTCACCTTGGAGACCGACCATTCGCCCTTCGCGTCGATGGCGAGCAAAACCGCCGACATCCTCGAGAACTGCGCACGTCGACCATGAAGGTGCGCGTCGGATACGGATTCGGGGTGCGCACGACGCTCAACGACGAAAGTTTCGGTCGCGTCGTCGACGCTCTGGAGCGCTTGCACTTCGACAGTCTCTGGCTGAGCGAGCGGATCGGTGGCGCCGCTCCCGATCCCCTGGTGGCCATGTCGTTCGCCGCCGGACGGACGCAGCGGCTCAAATTCGGCATGAGCGTCATGGTGCTCCCCGGACGGAACCCGGTGATCCTGGCCAAGGAATTGGCCACCCTCGACCGCCTGTCGGGTGGGCGACTGCTTCCGGCATTCGGACTCGGTGTAGCCGACCCACAGGAGCAACAAGCTTTCGGCGTGGCCCGTGACGAACGCGCCAAACGTTTCGACGAGGCCTTGACCGTGCTCCGCGCCTGCTGGACCCAGGATCGGGTCACGCACCACGGGAACTTCTTCCACTACGACGACCTCCGGGTCGAACCCAAACCGCGTCAGAGTCCGCCTGACGTGTGGCTGGGCGGGATCGCTCCGAGTGAACTACGACGCGTCGGACGGCTGGCCGATGGATGGCTGCCGAGTTTCGTCACCCCTGACGACGTGGCCCAGGGCCGAACGGTGATCGAATCGGTGGCTGCCGAACACGACCGAGAGATCGATCCGGAACACTTCGGCGCCTTGATCCCGTACGCCTTCGGCCCGCTTCCCGATGCGGTGATCGCCGGTTACAAAGCCCGACGTCCTGATGTGGAGGATCCGACTCAACTCGTTCCACAGGGATGGTCCGCTCTGCAGGACCACATCGGACGTTTCATCGAGGTCGGATTCTCGAAGTTCGTGGTCCTGCCGATCATCGAGCCCGGATCGGCCGGTGCTTGGGAGGATCATCTAACCGAGGCCGCCGGTCATCTTCTGCAGTTGCAGACCTGACCGTTCTCCGCGGAGAGCACGATCAGCATTCAATGGGGGCGAAAGTGACGCGTTTTGGCACGGTTTCGCGCCCAAGGGGTTAACGGAGGCCGGTGTCGAGGAAGGGTGTGTCGAGGAAGGGCGGCCAGTCGCCGCCGCCGTGCACCGCCAACGTCGCCCCGCTCACGTACCCCGCCAACTTCGACGCGAAGAACAGGCACACGTCGCCGATCTCTTCCGGCACCGCCAACCGTCCGATGGGGATCCGGGCTCCCGTTCTCTGCACACCCTCTTCGTCGCCGTAGTGCAGATGCGCCAACTCGGTCCGCACCATCCCCACCGTCACCAGATTGGTCCGCACCTTGGGCAGCCACTCCTGTCCGGCAGTACGCGTGAAATTGGCCAGCGCCGCCTTGGCCGCTCCGTAGGCCGCCACCGTGGGAGCCGGGCGCTCCGCCGACACGCTGCCTATGTTGACGATGGAGCCGCCTTCGTCCTGTCGTTGCATCATCTTGTTGGCCGCCTGCGAACACCACATGGCGGCGAAGAAGTTGATGGCCATGATCTTCTGATCGAAATTCGGCGACGACACTGCCGTGTCCGCTGGCGGACTGCCACCGGCATTGTTCACCAGTACGTCGAGTCGTCCGAACTTCTTGGCGATCTCGCCGAACAGTTCCTCGATCCCCTCGGGCTGGCGCAGATCCACGGCGAAGGTCGCCCAGGTCGAGGGCAGACCTGCGGGAATGGATCGCGCGCACACCGCCACCGTGGCCCCGGCATCGGCGAACCGTTGCGCGATCCCCCGCCCGACGCCCTTGGTTCCACCGGTGACGAGCACGACACGATCCGAGAAGTCGATGGTCACGGCCACGGGAGCACGATAATCCCTGACTCACGGGACGGTTCGATCGCCCGAACGATCCAACTGGTCCGTTTCTAGGGGTTTCGGACACGGCGAGTACGCTTCCCCCGTGGGCATCACCCCGACCATCGACGACCAGGGCGTGGCCGAGATCATCATGGACTGCCCGCCGGTGA
>JBJTYE010000194.1:0-6381 GCA_046082625.1 Actinomycetota bacterium
CTAGAGCGGCCGGTGGTGGCCGGGGATTCGGCCACTACACTCGGGGTTCCCTTGGGGAGTGGTGTAACTGGCAACACAGCAGATTCTGGATCTGTTATTCAGGGTTCGATTCCTTGCTCCCCAGCCAGATGTCCTGATCACATCGTCATACTGATTGGCCGTTGATCGTGATCGTTTCCCCAGCGTGTGCCGGGGGTCCGAGTCGATGCTGATGGCGGAGACCGTCGTGGAGGCGGTGTCGGTAGTGAATACCTGAACCCCAGGGATACATTTCGGTCCGTCGGGGGGACGAGTGGACAGCCCTCCACGGACTACCTGAAAGGGTTGGGTGAGCGAAGTGAGAAGTTCATTGATGAGGGCCCGCTGGGCAGCAGTCGGAGCCGCCGTGGCGGTGACGCTGGGTGGCGGTGTTGTCATGGTGGCGAATGCCGGATCGATTGGGCCGAGCCTCGATACCGCATTCAAGGCCATCAAGCCGTGTCGCCTGCTCGATACGCGCACAACCGCAACCAGCCAGATTGTTCCTCAAGGTATTCGTTCCGGCAAGTTCGGGAATCAGACGACGAGCCCGAACGACATCACGATCATTTTCGACCAAGCTGCCAGGAACACCGACATCAATGGTGACGACTTCACCTACGAGTATTCGTCTGGTCAGTATCGACCGATCATGGGTACCTGCAACGACTCGTTCGATGAGTTCGATTCGGGCTCGGGAATCAACGAGGATGACTTCATCATCGCTCTGGTGCTGAACGTGGCGACGACCGACTTCACCGATAGCTCGCAGTCATTCCTCACGGTGTATCCATGGCAGCTGTTGGGGGTGTCGTCTCCTCGGCCGTTGATCGCGAATCTCAACCCTCTTTCGGGAGTAGCTGTTTCTTCCAATGAGGTCACCGTCGGACTGAGTGCATTGGATGGAAATGGCAGCGATCCGGGTTTCGGAACGGTCAAGCTGAGCGGGGTGTACTGCGATGATGTCGGGACGCATGGAGACTCCAACTGCAGTGGTCTCTATGGTTTCCGGATCTATAACAACGCTGGTCGAACTCACGTCATCGTTGACGTGACTGGGTACTATTACATCGAGGGCGGCCTTTAACAGGTTCATGTTCGAGCGTCGGGCCGGTGGTTCCTCGGAGCCACCGGCCCGCTCGCGTTTCGGGACCTGATTCCGGGGCGGTAGCCTTCGGTGCGCTACTGGCTCCCATCGTCTAGTGGCCTAGGACACCACCCTCTCAAGGTGGCGGCACGGGTTCGAATCCCGTTGGGAGTGCTCCTGCGTCGGTTGCGTCGTGCGCAGCTGCTCCTCGTATGGCGTTTGCGGGCATGACGATTCCTGGGCGCAGACGTGGGCTCAGGTCACCGGTTCAGCGATGAGAACCGGGATCTGACGTTCGGTCTTCGATCGATACTCGTCGTACGTCGGAAAGACCGCGACCGAACGGGTCCACCATGACTCTCGCTCCGCGCCCTCGACTTGTCTCACGGTCACCCGAAATGGCTCCGGGCCGTCTTGGACGAGCACCTCGGTGGGATGGGCCAGAAGGTTGTGATACCAGTCGGGATTGTCGGGTGCGCCAGCTTTCGACGCGACCAGGGCATACGAACCTCCGAATTCCACGCGCATCAAAGCGATCTTGCGAACATTGCCCGACTTCGCGCCGCGCATCGTGACGATGATGACCGGGATTCCGGTCTCGAGGAGAGTGTTGCCCTCTCTGCCTTTGGTGCGTTCGTAGAGATCGACCTGATCTCGGACCCAAGCCGAGGTGCTGGGAACATAGGTGCCATCGAGTTGAACCATGAGCGGCAGTGTAGGACCATGGCGTGTCGCTCCGGGCTAGACGGAATGGTTGAAAAGCCCCTGTGGACACGTGTGAAGTGTGACCTCCTCAGGACCTGCTGCCGTGACATCTTCTGGTCGAATTGGGAAACTGACCGCCGTGAAGCGATTCGTCTCGCCTGTGGTTCTGGCCATGGCCCTCGTATCGGGGTTGATCGTCGTCCCGGCACGGGCCACCACGCCGGTCGCGCAACAGGGTTTCCAGGCCGTTACCCCGTGGCGGATCCTCGACACCCGAGTGGACAGCTTTCCCTTCTCCGCTGACGAAACCCGGCGCTTGAACCTGGATGATCACGCCCCGGTCGGGGCAACCGGCGTGGCCCTCAACATCACCGGCGTCGACGCCACGGTCCCCACGTTCATTTCCGCTTGGCCGAGTGGCGAGCGTCGACCCCTCACCTCGGTCGTCAACGTCGGACCTGGGTCCGTACTGTCCAACCTCGCGCTCCTGGAATTGAGCGATGTGCGCACCGTCGATCTCTACAACCATGACGGTTCCACGCACGTGGTGGTCGATGTGGTCGGGTGGTTCACCGGCGACTTCGTGGGCATGACCCCGGTGCGGGCCGTGGACAGTCGATGGGGTTACGGCATCACCTCGCTCGCAGGTGGCGCGTCCCGGGCTTTGCCTTTGAACGGTCTGGTGAGCCTGCCGCCCGAAGCGGCCGCCGTGGCGGTCAATGCCACCTTCATCGCCGGGGCTGCGGCCACCAAGGTCGCCCTCGGTCCCACCGGACAAGAGTCCCCGACCTCGCAGCAGATCGACCTCGCCCCCGGACAGGTCATCACCCAAGCGATGGTGGTGGGTGTCGTGAACGGATCGCTGACCGTGACCGTCGGTGACGGGCCGGCGGACGTGATCTTGGACGTCACCGGATGGTTCCGGGGCGGCGGGACTTTCGCCATTGCGCCGCCGACCCGGGTTGTCGAGACCAAGGCCAAGAAGTGCGGGGCCACCATCGGACCCAACGAAACGCGCACCATTCGTCTGACCGAAGCCGCCGATGTGCGGGCCGCCACGATCAGCATCCGCGCCGAGGGAGCCACCGAGCAAACCTTCATGACCGCCTGGCCGACCGGCGCGCCGCGTCCCGAGACCAGCAACATCAACCTGATGCCCGGTGCGGTGTCGGCCAACTTGTTGGTGTTGGAAGTCGGGCCGGCGGGACAGATCGACATCTACAACAACTCCGGGTCCGTGGAGATCACCGTCGACGTGGTGGGAACCTTCAAGGGCACGACACCACCGGGAGAAGCCAAACCGTGTCCGGCTCCGCCGCGACCGGCGCCGCGTCCTCAGTCTCCCGCCACGACCGCCCCGCCGACGACGGCGGCGCCGGCTTCGGCGTCGTGGCAGGCCGACATGCTGGCG
The DNA here is from genome assembly GCA_046082625.1 of Actinomycetota bacterium. Lineage (GTDB taxonomy): Bacteria > Actinomycetota > Acidimicrobiia > Acidimicrobiales > Ilumatobacteraceae > Casp-actino8. Next base: position 3,222 of record JBJTYE010000194.1, read on the forward strand.
GCCGTCAACAAGGTGCGGACCGACCGAGGCCTGGTCCCGCTGGCGCTGTGCGGCACCTTGAACACGTCCGCTCAGAATTACGCGAATGTATTGGTGACCACTGGCAACATCAGCCACACGGGACCTGACGGATCCGACCTCCGCCAGCGAATCCAGGCGGCCGGCTATCTCGGCTGGACCACCATCGGAGAAAACCTGGCCGCTGGACAGGGATCGGTGGCCGCCGTGATGAAAGCCTGGATCGAGTCGTCGTCCCATCTCGCCAACCTCATCAAGCCCGAGTATCGGCACGTGGGTTTCGGCCGACAAATGGGCACGTATCTGAACAGCACCACGCAATCGTGGTTCTGGGTACAGCACTTCGGCGCCAACGGAACCTGCTGAACCATCCGGCGAGAAGGACGGCGCGGTGGTCGCCCATTAGGGTGGACCCATGTCACGGGGGATGTTCACGGTGCCGGACGGGCGCCGAATGTACGGTATGCAGCTGCCGGTTCAGGCCCAGAGCTCGTATTTCGTCGCCGACTGGGAACGCACCGCCGGTCCCGATGAACTGGCCCGCTTGGCTCGGGCCTGCGACGAGAACGGGTATGCGTACGTGGGCGTGTGCGATCACGTTGCCCTGCCCGAATCGGTGGTCGGCGGTATGGGGACGCACTGGGCCGATCCCATCGCCACGCTCGGATGGATCGCTGGCTTCACCCGGAACGTCGGACTGCTCACCCATGTGTACGTCCTGCCGTATCGCCACCCGCGCCTGGCGGCCAAGCAATTCGCCACCCTCGATCATCTGAGCAGCGGTCGGGCTCTGGTCGGCGTCGGAGCCGGGCACGTGGAAGCCGAATTCGACCTTTTGGGTGTGGACTTCCACGGACGCGGCGCGGCGATGGATGCCGGGATCCCGGCTCTGGCCGCGGCATTGGAGAACGAATTCGTCGAGGGCTTCGGGGCGCGTCCCCGTCCGGCGCAATCGCCGCGGCCACCCATCTGGATCGCCGGGTCGTCGCCAGCGGCCATCAAGCGCGCCGCTCGGCTGGGTGACGGCTGGCTGCCCCAGGGTCCCTCGAACGACGAGATGGTGGCGTTGTTGCAGGCCGAACGGCAGCGCCACGGCCGCACCGGATCGATGATGGTCGGACACATCACACCCTTTCTGCACATCGGCACACCGTCGTGGGACGTCGGCGAGGCCACGCTCACCGGAACGGGGGCGCAGATCGCCGAGCGGATCCTGGCCGGCACCGCCGCCGGCGTGAACCAGTTGCAGGTGCGATTCAAGGCCCGGTCGTGCGACGAACTCTGCGACCAGATCGCGCTGTTCGCCCAGGACGTGGCACCGCTCGTCACCCGAATTTGAGCGCGTCGCTCTGAGTTTCCGTCATCTCCAGGAGGATCCATGCTCACCAATCTCGACGACTTCCCGATTCACCAGACCTCTGAGCCCATGCGGCACGCCGCCACCAGCGATCGCAATTTCTACGATCGCTACTACTTCAACGGGTTCGATCACGACGGCACGGTCATGTTCGTGGCCGGCCTCGGGGTGTACGCGAATCTGGGAGTGATCGACGCCTTCCTGCTGGTGTTCCACCAGGGTCAGCACCGCGTGGTGCGGGCTTCGGGGGCCTTGGATGCCGCCGATCGACTGCAGCCGGGTGTCGGTCCCATCAGCATCGAGGTGATCGAGCCGCTGCAGACGCTGCGCGTTCGGTGTGCCGACAACGCGTGGGGGATCACCCTCGATGCCACCTGGACCGGGTCCATGCCGGCCTTCGAAGAGCCGCGCCACTACATCCGCGAGAACGGCCGCACCATCTTCGACACCATGCGCCTGGCGCAAACCGGCGGGTGGCAGGGCACGCTCACCGTGCCCGGGTCGACGTTCACGTTGTCGCCCGACACCTGGTGGGGCACGCGGGATCGATCCTGGGGGATTCGACCGGTCGGGGAGAGCGAGCCGGCCGGGATCCGGGCCAGCAATCCGTTCAATTGGTTCTGGATCTACACACCGATCCGGTTCGCCGATCATTCGCTGATGGTCATCATGCAGGAGCGCCCCGACGGCAGTCGGGTGATGGAAGAAGCCACCCGCATCTGGAACGACGGCCGGATCGAACATCTCGGTCGGCCCGATCACGCCCTGCGCTACCGGCCGGGCACTCGGTTCGCCACCGGTGGGGACGTGACCATCACCGATGACGGCGGACGGCGTATCGACCTGGAGATCGAACCCTTGGTGCCGGTGCACATCGGCATCGGGACCGGCTACGGCTACGACGCCGATTGGCGCCACGGCATGTGGCAGGGGCAATCGAAGGTGGAGCATTTCGCACTCGACACCACCAAACCCGAAGACGCCGCTCGCCTGTTCGGCATCGTGGATGCGTCGGCGCGGTTCCGCTACACCGATCACGAGGGTCGTCGCCACGAGGGTTACGGCCTCTTCGAGACCATGGCCATCGGTCCGCACCACCGCTACGGGTTCGTCGACATGCTCGACGGATACGCAGGGGAGTGACATGGCCAGATCCCTGCAGCTGGCCGACGTCTTCGAAGTCATCGCCGATGCCATCCCGAACGAGCCGGCTCTCATCACCAACGAGGCGTCCTTCACCTACGCGCAGCTGGACGATCGCATCACGCGGTTGGCCAATCATCTGATCTCGCTCGGGATCCGCCGGGGAGAGCATGTGGGAATCCACGCCCAGAACTGTCACGAGTGGGTGGAGTCGTTCTACGCCTGCGCCAAGATCGGCGCAGTGGCGGTGAACGTGAACTACCGCTACGTGGAGGCCGAGCTGCGGTATCTCTACGACAACGCCGACTGCGTGGCGGTGATCGCCGCCCCGGAGTACGTCTCGGCCATCGAGGACGTGCGGGACGCCCTGCCGGGTCTGCGGCATCTGGTGGTGATGGGCGAGCCCTACGAGGCCGCGCTCCGTGCCGCGTCGGCGGAACGGGACTTTCCGGGTCGCTCTCCGGATGATCGCTACATCTTGTACACCGGCGGAACGACCGGAATGCCCAAGGGAGTCATCTGGAGACACGAGGACGTGATTCTCGGGGCCATGAATTCCGGTCGAGGGAACCGACCCATCGAGAGTGTCGAGCAGTTGGGCGAGGAGGCGCTGGCCTCGTCGTTCCGGGCGCGGCTCATGTC
>JBJTYE010000195.1:0-6437 GCA_046082625.1 Actinomycetota bacterium
CTCGTGGCCGCCTGATCGCATCCGCCGAACTCATCAACCGTCTCCACATCAGGAGGGACACATGGCATCGAGCAATATCACCGTCGTCGGCAATCTCACTCGAGATCCCGAACTTCGCTACACGCAGTCCGGTAAGGCGACCGTGACCGTCGGACTGGCGGTCAACCGCCGCTACCAGGTCAACGGAGAGTGGCAGGAACAGACCTCGTACATGAACGTCGTGGCCTGGGATCAACTGGCCGAGAACATTGCTGCCTCGCTGACCAAGGGTTCACGGGTTCTCGTCTCCGGCCGTCTCGACGTCCGCGAGTATCAAGGCCGTGAAGGGGACAAGCGCACCGCAGTGGAAATCGTGGCCGACGAGATCGGTCCGACCTTGCGCTGGGCCACCGTCACCATCGAAAAGACTCCGCCCCGCGGTGGCGGAGACTCGGGTCCCCGCCCGACCCGGGGTTCGGCGGCTCCGGCCGACGAGGCTTTCTACGGCGACGAAGAACCCTTTTGATCGTCGCACCACATCCACTTCTTTCACCAGTCTTCACGAGTAAGGAACAGCCATGAGCAACAGCAACGCCAAGAAGCCCGCCCGAGGTCGAACTCCCAAGGACGGCGGTCGCAAGTTCAAGAAGAAGGCCAACGTCCTGTCGGCCGAGAAGATCGACTACATCGATTACAAGGACGTCAACTTGCTGCAGCGATTCATGTCCGATCGCTCCAAGATCCGCGGTCAGCGACTCAACGGCAACACGGTTCAGCAGCAACGTGAACTGGCGACGGCCGTCAAGAACGCCAGGGAGATGGCGCTGCTGCCCTACACCAAGCGCGTGGCGTCGGTGGGTCGCGGTCCTCGTCGTGGACCCCGTGGTGGTGAGGACATGGCCGATCAGGTCGAGAGTCGTGCCGTCGAAGCCGAGGAATTGGACACCGGGATCGAGTCCGCCGTGGAAGCGGATCTCGACGAGAACGTGGAGGACTGATCATGAAGGTCATCTTGCGAGCGGACATCAACGGGCTGGGCAAGCGGGGCGACATCGTGGACGTCTCCGACGGACACGGTCGCAACTATCTGCTGCCGCGCGGTCTCGGAATCAAGGCCAGCGACGGGGCTCTCGCCCAGGCGGCGGCCATGCGTCGCCGTCGAGATCTCCGCGATGCCGCCGACCGTGAAGCGGCTCAGACGGTGGCCTCGGGATTGGTGTCCAAGGTCGTGGACATCAAGGCCAAGGCCGGCGGTGAAGGTCGTCTCTTCGGATCGGTCACGGCTGCCGACGTCGTGAAGGCCGTCGAGAGCCAGGCCGGAGTGGTTCTCGACCGCCGCCAGGTCACGGTTCCCGATCACATCAAGACGGTCGGGGAGCATCACGTGACGGTGAAACTGCACCACGATGTGCAGTTCGATCTCACCATCAACGTCGTCGCCAAGTGAGTGCCGGCTCGGGAGGCGTCCGACCGGCGTCGCCCCCAGGCCTCGTTCAGCTTCTTCGTCCACAGTTCTGGATGGTTGTCCACAGGCCGTGCACAGGTTTCTGCCTCTAGCGATCAACAGGTCCGATAGGTCAAGGTGGTGGTCATGACCGACGCGTACGGAGGGGCTTCCAACCGGGGAAACCGGACCAAACGTGATCAGCCCTCGCGTCCGATCACCAGTCGTGTGCCACCGCACAACCTGAGTGCCGAAGAAAGTCTTCTCGGAGCCATGCTCTTGTCGCGTGAAGCCGTGAATGCCGCATCGGAGGCCGGCATCCGCGTCGAGCACTTCTACAAGCCCGGACATCAGCACGTCTTCGATGCCATGCGGGCTCTGCTGACCGGAGGTGAACCGGTGGATCCGGTCACGGTGGCCGATGAATTGCGTCGTGTCGGCCTTCTCGAAGAAATCGGCGGGCTGGATTTTCTGCTGCAATTGCAGAACTCCACACCGGTGATCGGAAACGCTTTGCGCTACGCCAAGATCGTCATGGACACCGCGGCCCTGCGCCGTCTCATCGGTGTGGCCAGCGAGATCGCCGAGATCGCGTACACCGAACCAGACGACGTCGCCAAGGCGCTGGACGATGCCGAGTCACGCGTCTTCGCCGTCGCCGAGGAGCGGGTCATCGACTCGACTCGTCCGATCAACGAACTGCTGGTGTTGGCCTGGGAAGAAGTGGAGAAGCGATACCAGAGCAAGGTGGCTCTCACCGGTGTGCCGACCGGATTCGTGGATCTCGACGAGTTGATCCTGGGACTGCAACCTTCCTCACTGGTCATCGTCGGTGCCCGACCGGGCATGGGCAAGACGGCCTTCGCCATGAACGTGGCCAGCAATGTGGCCCAAGCGACCAACCTGCCGGTCCTGGTGTTCTCCCTCGAAATGAGCCACACCGAACTCACCATGAGGTTCCTGTCCTCCGAAGCCCGTATCGATTCCAAGAAGTTGCGCACGGGCGCCATTTCCGAGGCCGAATGGAGTCGTATCAACACCGCCATCGGTCGTCTGGAAGATCGTCCCCTGTATCTCGACGACAATGCCAGTGTCACGGTGATGGAAATCAGAGCCAAGGCTCGTCGTCTGAAGGCCAAACACGGTGGACTCGGTCTGATCGTCATCGACTATCTGCAGCTGATGAGCGGCAACAACGGTGAGTCCCGCCAGCTGGAGGTCAGCGAGATCAGCAGAAACTTGAAGATCCTCGCCCGCGAACTGGAGGTGCCTGTCGTCGCCCTCAGCCAGCTGAGTCGTCGGCTCGAGGATCGCCAGGACAAACGGCCTCAGTTGTCCGACCTCCGTGAAAGTGGTTCGCTCGAACAGGACGCCGACATCGTCATCTTCTTGCACCGGCCGGAATTGTTCCGGAACGATCGCGGGGACGCCGCTGAGAATTCCGAAAAGGGTGTGGCCGAAGTGATCGTGGGCAAGCACCGAGCCGGTCCGACAGACACAGTGAGGTTGGTCTTCTTCGGCGAGCACACCCGGTTCGAGAACATGGCTCGGGGCTTCCAGGCCGATCCCGATTCCACCAGCCGCTGAAAGAGTCCTGCGCGGACGTTCCCGACTCGTCGGATCGCTCCGCGGAGCGGGACCGGCGTCAGGAAGTTGGGATCAAGATGGCGTCGCCCTCGGGCTGCCACACCTTCGCTCCGAAGGCTTTCTCCATCTCCGGCAGCGGGTTCATGAGCAGTTCCATGGCGTGAGCCTTCTCCTCGGGTGTGAAGTCGCGCACCGTATGGCAGAACTCGACGGTGTTCCCCTCGGGATCCCGGATGTAGATGGATCGGCAGAACTCGTGGTCCACTTCCAGAACCGTATGGCCGTGCGAACGCCAACGTTCGCGGTGTCGCTCGAAGTCGGCCAGCGTCGGCGCATCGAAAGCGATGTGATTCGCCCACCACGGCAGTCCGGCGCTCTTGTTGAGATTGGTGCCGAAACCGGATCCGATCGAGTCGTCATGGATCTCCCAGAAGGCGATCATTCCCTGTTCTCCGGTGGATGAGGTGCCGGTGGAGTAGAAGAAATGCTTGCTCCATCCACCTTCCGGCGTCGGGGCGGTGACGGTCTTGACCAATTCGAATCCCATGACCTTGGTGTAGAACTCGAAGTTGGCGGCCGTGTCATGGATGGCGATGGCTACGTGGTGGAAACCCATGGGTGAATTATGTCCGATTCCTCACGGAGAACGAACACGCTGACACAATGGACGCATGTTCCTCGGCGATGACCTGCTCAAGTGGATGGTGCTGGCCCTCGGCGGAGCACTCTTCGCCGGAAATTTGGTCGCCCTGGTGAAGCCGCCGCCGGCGCCCAAGGAGGGCGACCTGGCCCGGGCCCCCGTGGCCCGCAGCGTGTTCATGGGTCTGCTCGGTCTGCTGGCGGCTCTCTGGGCCTTGGCTTCACTGGTGTCCTCGTGAGTGGGGAACGTCTCGATCAGCAACTCCACTTCCTGATGGAGATCGACCGCCTCAAGCAGGTCGAACGTCAGACCGCCATCATCGGTGGATCGCGTCGCGAAAACACTGCCGAACATTCCTGGCATCTGGCCATGTACGCCTTGATCCTCCACGAATGGAGCGATGCCGACGTCGACATCGCCCATGTTCTGGCGCTGTGCCTGGTGCACGACATCGTGGAAATCGATGCGGGCGACACGTTCGCCTATGACGTCGCCGCCAATGCGGACAAGGACGAGCGGGAGCGTGCTGCTGCTGAGAGGCTGTTCGGGCTCCTGCCGTCCGACCAGGGCGAGCGGCTACGCGCCCTCTGGGAGGAGTACGAGGCCCGCGAGACTCCGGAGAGTCGCTTCGCCAATGCCGTCGACCGGATGCAACCTGCCATGTTGAACCATCACGCCGAAGACGCGTCTCCCTGGAAGCGTCATGCGGTCACCGTTCCGCAGGCGGTGAAGCGTCTGTCTCCCATCGGCGATGGTTCGGCCGCACTGTGGGAGCGAACCAGATCGATCATCGCCGAAGCGGCGCGTCGGGGAAATCTCGTCGAAGAGGTCTGATCGGTCAGGGCACCCAGATTCCCTCGACGGCGATGATCACACCGTCGACGATGGTCACGAGAAACGGCGATCCGACCAAGAAGGCCTGTTGCAGATCGCCGCTGTCACTCGGAACGTCGACGAGAGCCGGAAGTCCGCCGTTCATCAGATTCCAGAACGTCGCCGGAACGACGGCAGTGCTGCGATCGGGAGTGATCGCCATCGAGACGAAGAGCAGTTCTTCGAGGAAACCCGGGTAGAGCTGGGGTCCGTCGCTCGGTGTGACTCCGATGTCGTTGAGACAGGCATCGGCGTCGTTTCCGAAGCGCTGTCGACAGGCGTCACCGATGAAGGCTTGACGGATGTCGAAGTTGATACCTCGCTGTTCCTCGTCGAAGACGCTCACCGGAACACCCCAATAGAAACCGTCGGGCAGACTCAGGTCGATGCGGCCGTTCACCACCCACGTGGGTCGGACTTCGGCGGTGATGGTCGGTACCTGTGGGGGATCGGTCGAAGTCCAGTCCTCGATGACCGGGTCGAAACTGACATCACCGAGGGTGTCACTGAAGATCTTCACTGGTTTGCCGAGATTGCTCGGGTCGGTGGCGGGACCGGGAGAGCCTCCTCCGGAGGCATCGGTACCTCCGGGAGCGGACGAGTCATCGCTGGACGAGGGGGCTTCGGATCCATCGACGGCCACGGTGCCGGGGGATTCGGAGGTGTCGTCGGTGGCCCGTACCAGCAGCACTCCGCCGACCCCGGCGATCAAGCCGGCCAGGAAGATCGCCGGAACCCGGGAAGCCTGCTTCTTCTTGCGCCGTTTCGCCGGGGCACGTCTGGTTGCCATCTCCACATTCTGCCAAGATGCAGCAGAAGGTGGGATCACCCCTCAGAGCTTGCGAAGAAACACGTCCGAGACGCGATGGTTCGAGCCTTTGCGCAGGATCAACGAAGCCCGTTCCCGCGTGGGTTCGATGTTCTGGCGCAGATTCAATCCGTTGATCTCGCCCCAGATCCCTTTGGCTACTCCGATCGCCTCGTCGCGACTCAGATGCGCGAAATGACGGAAGAAGCTCTCGGGCTCCTGGAAGACCGAATCGCAGAGTCGCAGGAACCGATCCACGTACCAGGATTCGATATCGCTCTCGTCGGCGTCGATGTAGATGGAGAAATCGAAGTAGTCGCTGAGGTTGAACACGCCGAACTCGTCGTAGACGCCGTTGCCGTCGGCGTCGCGGTCCAGCCTGCACCAGCCGACACCCTGGTTGTCCTCGAAGAGGAACGAGGTGTAGCGCCCGCTCGGGCTGATCGAGGTCTGGTTGGGGAAGCCCGTCAGGGCGTCGGGGATGCCGCCGTCGAACGACCGGGAGAGCAGCGTGGTGGTGCCCTCCACGTCGAAGTTGCCGGTGCCCGACGGGTCGCGGTCGCGCACCCACTGACGGGTGACGCCGGGGGCCAGGTCGAGCAGGCCGTCGAGCACCCGGTCGGACTGGAAGAAGACGAACCGGCCATTGGCGCTGATCTGGGCGCCTGCGGCGAACGACGGATCCGGCGTCTCCTGGACACGGCTCCCGACCGAGACTCGCGTGGTCCGCTCGAGCAGGGGCTCGTCGAACTGGCCGTTGCCGTCGGGGTCGCGGTCGCGGACGAACACGTCGGCACCGTCGAAGTTGCCGTCGCCGGGCGTCAGGAACGGGTCGGTCGACGAGAACGCTACGAAGCGGCCGTCGGCGGACATCGAGAGGCTGTAGACCGAGCCCTCCGACACGAGCTGGCGGACCGGCTCGCCCACCGTAGCGGCGCGGTTCACCACGCGGTAGCCGGTGGTGCCCTTCTCGTCGTAGATGCCGTTCTGGTCGGCATCCCGGTCGAGGACGTAGACGTCGACACCCGGATGGGTGTCGCTTGGGGTCAGGTTGGTGGCGTTGGTCAGGAAGGCCACGTAACGGCCGTTGGCCGACATGACTGGGG
>JBJTYE010000196.1:0-4941 GCA_046082625.1 Actinomycetota bacterium
CGGTCCTCAGCCGAAAGGTCACGATCAGCGAATCCGAGAAGGTGGTTCATCTTGGCGTACGCCCGCGAGTTCTCGAGAGAACGTTCCACGTTGCGAGCATCGACGGGACGTCGCTCCGCGTCGTAGGTGTCGAGCAGGGCATCTCCTGCCCAGCCGCGTAGGCGATAGGCGATCTTCCAGCAGAGGTTGTGGACGTCGTGCATGGCGCTCGTGAGTCCGAGAGCTCCGGTGGGCGGATGGCGATGGGCCGCATCCCCGGCGACGAAGACCCGTCCGGAGCGAAAGCGGTCGGCGACGAGACCGCCGATGGTCCAACGGGTGATGAGATGGAGACGCATCGGATGATCGGCGATCCCGAGAGCCCGGCGAAGATCGTCCTCGACGGCCCGGTCGTCGAAAGCCCGCTGGTCGTCGATGGGATAATTGATGTGGACGACCCACTCCTCGCTCTTGCCTCCCCACGAATCAGGCCCCATCGGAGCCATCACCACCATCTTGCCGATCTCCGGACACCAGACCCATCGCAACAGGACGTCCGGGTCTGCGGCCCAGGACGACAGATCGGAACTGATGTAGAAGCTCACCGTCCGCGCCAGATCACGAACGCCGTCGAGACCGATACCGACCATGTTGCCGATGGTTCGACCTCCATCGCAGGCCAGGACGTAGTCGGCCCGAACGCGGTACTGGCGATCCGACGAGCAGTCGATGATCGTGGCGACGACCGAGTCGGCGAACTGCTCGATGGACACCACTTCGTGATGGAATCGCACCGATCCGGGTGACGAAGCCTCGGCGTGGGACTTGAGAATGGGCTCCAGGCGAATCTGCGGAAGGTTGGTCGACACCATCGGACTGGCGGCCGCCCACCCTTCGTCTCGTCCCCCACAGCCCCACGACTCCTGTTCGAAGAGCACTCGTCCGGCTTCGGGATGTCCGGCGAATCCCGCGTAGAAGGCCGTATGGCTCATGGCATCGGGAGGAGTGCCCAGTGCGTAGATGGCCTCGGACGTCCCGCAGTCCTTCATGATCTCCATGGCTCGCTGATTGAGCACATGGGCCTTGGGCAGGATCGATGTGCCGGGTTGGGCACTGACCAGGAGAGAGGGCATCCCCAATCGGGCCATCAATAGAGATGCGGTGAGCCCGGCCCCGCCTCCACCGACGATCAGAACCGGCACCTGCTCGACAACCACCCCGGCGAGGGTAGTCCCGGCTACCAGCGGCGATTTCGGGAGCGTAAGCGTGGAAATAGTCAAAGACTGACTAATCTGTCGCAGATGAGGGGCGACCCAGCTGGACAACGCAACCTCCGGTGGGTGGTCGCACTGTCGGCGATGGCAACGATTCCCGCCTGCGGGTCAGGACCCGCCCCCGACTCCTCCTCGGCAGCCTCCGAGACGCTCACGGTGTTCGCCGCCTCGTCTCTGCGCGACGCGTTCACGGCCATCGGCGACGCCTTCACGGCCGCGATTCCGAACGTGACCATCACCTTCAACTTCGCCGGCTCATCGGAACTGGTGACCCAGATCAGCAACGGAGCTCCGGCCGACATCGTCGCCACCGCCGACACTTCGACCATGTCCCGCCTGACCACCAGTGACAGCATTCGCACCGATCCGGTGGTCTTCACCACCAATCGCGCCATGATCATCGTGGGCGCCGGGAATCCGAAGAACATCACCGAGGTCTCCGATCTGGCCGATCCCGATCTGGTGGTCGTCGCCTGTGCGCCCGACGTTCCCTGTGGCACCTACGCCCGCGCCGTGCTCGACAATGCCGGGGTGGCGGTCACCTTCAGATCCCTCGAGGAGAACGTGAAGTCGGTGGTGTCGAAGGTGATGCTCGGCGAAGCCGATGCCGGCATCGTCTACGTCACCGACGTCCTCGGCGCCGGAAACGATGTCGAAGGTGTCGAGATCTCTGCCGACATCAATGTCCTTGCCGAGTACCCGGTGGCCGTCACCGCCGATGCCGACGATTCGGCCGTAGCTCGAGCATTCATCGATTTCCTGCTCTCTGCTGAGGGTCGATCCATCCTCGAGTCGTTCGGATTCGTGTCGCCATGACCACGGTCCGTCGCGTCCATCGTCGCCCGGTTCCGCTCGGTGCCATGGTTCTGGCCGGATGCGCCGCGACCTTCTTCGCCCTCCCGCTCATCGGACTGCTCTGGCGAACGCCCTGGTCGAGCGCGTGGGACTATCTTTCCAGTGAGACCGCCACCCAGGCGCTTCGGTTGTCCCTCGTCTGTTCCCTCTGGGCCACGGCACTGTCCGTCCTCTTCGGCGTGCCGTTGGCATGGTTCCTCGCCCGATCGACCATGCGCGGACGCGGCGCCCTTCGAGCACTGTGCACCTTGTCCATGGTGCTGCCCCCAGTCGTGGGCGGCGTGGCCTTGTTCTTCGCGCTGGGCCGCCGAGGTCTGATCGGGCAGTACCTCGACCGTTGGTTCGACGTGAGCCTGCCCTTCACCACCGCCGGGGTCGTGGTGGCGCAGACCTTCGTGGCCATGCCCTTTCTGGTGATCACCGTCGAAGCGGCCTTGCGCCAACTCGATCCCCGGCACGAAGACGCCGCTCGCACACTCGGCGCTTCGTCCTGGTACACCTTCCGTCGCGTGACCCTTCCAGCCATTCGCCCGGCTCTGGTGGCCGGAGCGGTGTTGTCATGGGCCAGGGCCTTGGGTGAATTCGGGGCCACGATCACCTTCGCCGGAAACTTTCCCGGCACCACGCAGACCATGCCGCTCGCCGTCTATCTCTCCCTCGAGAGCAATCCGGAAGAAGCGATCGTCCTGGCCGTCGTCTTGATCGCCGTCTCCTTCGCCGTGCTGGTCGGGCTGCGGGACCGGTGGCTCGGCACCACGTCGCGGCCGGTTCCGGCATGAGTCTCGACGCGTCGATCGACTGCCAGGTGGGCTCGCTGCATCTGGACGTCTCCTTCCAGATCGCTCCCGGAGAGGTTCTGGCTCTGCTCGGACCCAACGGAGCCGGCAAGAGCACCATCTTGCGGGTTCTCGCCGGTCTTCGCCCACTCGACGCCGGCCGGATCACCATCGATGGCACCGTGGTCGACGATCCGACATTGGACATTTTCGTTCCTGCCGACGAACGTCCCGTGGGCTTCGTCTTCCAGGACTACCTGTTGCTCGATCACCTCTCGGTCCTCGAGAACGTGGCCTTCGGTCTCCGAGCCCGACAGATTGCCAAGAATCCGGCCCGGACCCAGGCTCAGCAGTGGTTGGAACGTCTCGGACTTGCAGATCTCGCCGATCGGCGTCCGGCGACCTTGTCCGGCGGTCAGGCCCAACGAGTGGCCGTGGCGCGCGCCGTGGCCACGTCGCCCCGTCTCCTGCTTCTCGACGAACCGTTGTCCGCTCTCGATGTCGGAACACGCGCCCAGGTGCGACGAGATCTGAAGGCGTTTCTCGACTCCTACGAGGGCATGCGACTTCTCGTCACTCATGATCCGGTGGATGCCCATGCCCTGGCCGACTTGGTGGCGATCGTCGAGGACGGCCGCATCGTGCAGATGGGAACCCTGGAGGACATCGCCGCCCGGCCGCGCTCGCGCTACGTCGCCGATCTCGTCGGTCTCAACGTGGTGGCAGGAACGGTGCACGACGGCATCCTCCTCACCGATGAGGGAGCCCGCATCGTCGTCGCCGATGCCGTACCGGGCAGAGCCCTGGCCATGTTCCATCCCCGATCCATCACGATCACCCGACACTCGCCCCAAGCATCGAGCGTCCGCAACGACTGGCCGGGCACGATCGTCGGCATCGAACGGATCGGCGACCGGGCCCGAGTCCAACTCCGAGGTCCGCTGGTCATGGCGGCCGAAGTGACCGTATCGGCCCTTCTCGATCTCGAACTCCGGATCGGCGACGAGGTGCGGGCCACCGTGAAAGCCACCGACATCGAGGTCGTCGCCCTGTGAGCCGTTCGGATCCGAACGAACTTCTCCTCGGCGAGTGGGCGTGTCTCGGTCTGCTCTGTCAACAGCGGGCCCATGGGTTCGCAGTGGCCGCCCGTCTCAAACCGCACGCGGACATCGGACGCGTGTGGTCGATGTCGCGAGCACTCACCTATCGGGCTCTCGATCAACTCGAGGCGCGGCAGATGATCGAGAAGGTCGCGGAGGAACGCGGGATCGCCGGCGGTCAGCGAACCATTCTTGCGCCCACTCCCCATGGTCGAGCGGAGTTCCGACGCTGGGTTCGTCAGCCAGTCGAGCATCTCCGCGATCTACGCAGTGAACTGTTGCTGAAGATTCTTCTCGGTCAGGCCAACGACATCGACTTGTCGGAAAGTCTTGACGTCCAACACGACCGCATCGCCGAATTCATCACCCTCCTGGATCGAGCAGGGCAACCCCGGGACGTGGTCGACCTCTGGCGTCGCGAATCGGCCGCCGGCGCTCTCAGGTTCCTGGAGCGTTGTCGGAGACTGCGACTCGTCGTTCCACCTTCGCCGTGAACCAATCAGGTTCCCCTGGCGGCGGTCCGACGATCTAAGTTCACTGCGTGCCCATCGGTTCGGCAAACAGCGTCTCTCGCCGCCATGTTCCGGCACTTGACGGACTGCGGGCCTTGGCCGTGCTCGGTGTCCTGGCCTTTCACGACGACCGCCTCCCAGGTGGATTCCTCGGAGTGGATCTCTTCTTCGTCCTCTCCGGCTACCTGATCACCGGCCTCCTGATCTCCGACGATGCGACGACGCTGAGACGCTTCTGGGCTCAACGACTCCGCCGACTCATCCCCTCGGTGCTCGTCGTCATCGTGGTGGTCCTGATCGTCTTTCGCAGCGCCGGCGATCCCTCGGAGTGGATCCTCGCCCGCCGCGATGCGCCGTGGGCCCAGTTCTACGGAGCCAACTGGCACCAGATCTGGCTCGGGACCGACTACTGGAGCCAATTCACGGTGCCGTCGCCGTTCGAACA
>JBJTYE010000197.1:0-5769 GCA_046082625.1 Actinomycetota bacterium
CGCCGAGTTCTTCGACGCCAACATGCAGTTCGCCTCCATGATCGGCATGTTGGCCCCGGAGAAGATGGAAGCCGCCGCCAAGGGTTGTCCGATGAACGACTTCCTCACCACGTGGCTCACGGCCGAGATCGACGGGGCCAGGCTCTCCCCGGAGGCCGTGGTGCACGAGACGGGACTCTTCATCGCCGGCGGAGCCGAGACGACGCGCACGGCCATCAGCCACGGACTCCGGGCTTTCGTGGATCATCCGGACCAGTGGGAAGCCATGGGCGCCGATCCGAGCCTGGTTCCCGGGGCGGTCGAGGAGGTGTTGCGTTGGGTCACCCCGCTCAACAACTTCTTCCGGAGGGCGATCGCCGACACCGAAGTCGGAGGTCAGCAGATCCAGCGCGGCGACCGGGTCATCTTGATCTACCCGTCGGCGAATCGCGACGAATCGGTGTTCGACGATCCATTCCGTTTCGACATCCGCAGGAATCCCAACCCCCATCTGGCCTTCGGGTTCGGCACGCATTTGTGCGTCGGCAACAATTTCGCTCGGGCCTCCCTGGCCGCGGTCTTCGGGCACCTGTCCCGGAGGATCACCGATCTGCGGGTGATCGACGAACCCGATGTGGAACCGAACATCTTCGCCCGGGCCGTTAGGTCGTTCCGGTTGGCCTTCGATCCTCGCCGCTGATTCCCGATCCCGGAGGATTTCGGCTGTCTCGCCGTGCTCGGTGCAGAGTCCTTGCGGTATGAATAATGGTGTGCTCCAACAGTCCGAACACCCGACGAAGGTGACCCTGGTGGAGTGCACCCGAAACCTCGTCTCTCGGCTGGGCGTCGATGCCGTGACCGTGGAGATGGTGCTGACCGATTCCGGGGTGTCCAAGGGTTCGCTGTACCACCACTTCAAGGACTTCGATGCCTTGATCGAGACGGTGCAGGTGCGGAGCTTCTCCGAATTCGTCGACGAAGGCATCAGTTTCCTGGAGGCAGCCCTCGGTTCGGCGACGTCCCGTGACGAATTGCGCGCCAACCTGCACGCGGTCATCCCTCTCGCCCACGATCCGGCGCGGGCTCCCCATCGCATCGATCGGGCCCGGATCGTCGGATCTTCGGGGCACAGTCTGGCCTTCACCCAGGGATTGGCTCGTGAACAAGAGCGTTTGCGACGGCGCGGTGAGCAATTTATCGCCGAAGCCCAGGCCACGGGCTGGGTCAATCGATCGTTGTCGCCGCAGGCCCTGGCCTCGTTCATCCTCGGGTTCACCTTCGGTCGGGTGCTGGACGACGTGTGTCAGGAGCACGTGCGAGCCGAGGATTGGAACGACGTCGTGCACCAGTTCATGGATCGCGTCCTCCTCGCCGTCGAGGACTGAACCTCCATTCCGGAACCCGATGTCGTCGACACGTTCTAGAATGGCGCGATGTCGACAGGCCGAGTCAGTTTCTCCGTTGTCCTCGCTGCAGTTCTGATCACCGGGACCGCCTGCGCTGGTGGTGACAGCGGAAGCGACATTCCCGACGCCGGTGAGGCCTGTCCGGCGCGGCAGCCGGTCGAAGGTCGCGCCGTGCGCGTCGCCACCACCGTGGCTCCGATCACCAGCATCGCCGCCAACATCGCCTCGGGAACCGGCACCGAAGTGATCGGGATCGTGCCCGAGGGGACCAACAGCCACACGTACGAACCGCCGCCGGGTGTGGCGGCCACGCTGGAGTCCGCCGACATCGTCTTCATCAACGGCCTGGTCCTGGAAGAACCGACCAAAGAGATGGCGCAGGCCAATTTGCGGTCCGGTACGGTCATCTGCGAGTTGGGGACGGCGATTCTGCCCGAGAGCGAGTGGATCTTCGACTTCTCCTTCCCGAAGGATGGTGGCAAACCCAATCCCCATCTGTGGACCAATCCTCCCATGGCCCTCGAGTACGCCCGGCTGATCGCGGACTCGTTGGCGGCGGCCGATCCCGGCAACGCGGCGCGCTACGAATCCAACTACGAGGCCTTCGCCGAGAAGGTTCGAGCCTTGGACGAGGCCGTGGAGGCGGCCACGGCCACCATCGCTCCAGATCAACGGCAGTTGCTGACCTATCACGACGCCTACGCCTATTTCGCCAAGCGGTACGGATGGACGATCATCGGCGCCATCCAGCCGTCGTCCTTCGAGGAGCCGACGCCGAGGGAGATCGCCGATCTGATCGAACAGGTGCGGAGCACCGGAGTGCAGGCGGTCTTCGGTAGCGAAGTGTTCCCATCGTCGGTTCTCGAGCAGATCGGGAACGAAACGGGTGTGCGCTACATCGACGTTCTACGCGACGACGACTTGATCGGCTCGCCGGGAGATGCCGAACACTCCTGGCTGGGGCTCATGCGCTTCAACTTCGTGACCATGGTGGAGGCCCTCGGCGGAGACGCTTCGGCACTTCGAGCCTTGGACGTCAGCGATGTCGGACCCGACACCGCGGTGTATCCCCAGTAGCAGACCAGCGAAACCGTGACTGTACGACCACCAGAGGCCACCGACATCGACGACTCGGTTCTCGTCTCCTTCGACCACGTGTCGTGTTCCTACGGGGGAGCGCCGGTGATCGAAGCGGTGGACCTCGAGGTGCGCCGGGGAGAGTTCGTCGGCATCGTCGGTCCGTCGGGCTCCGGAAAGACCACCGTTCTGCGAGCCCTGTTGGGGTCTCTCGCTCCGGTGCACGGGCACATCACCCGCACTCGCGGTCTTCGGGTGGCGTACGTTCCCCAGTTGGAGACCGTGGACTGGAACTTCCCGGTCACCGTTGGAGAGGTGGTGGCCATGAGCCGTCGCCAGAGTTCCTGGTGGCCGCGTCGGTCGGCGAGCGAACGGGCTGCCGTCGACGAGGTGCTGGAACGACTGGGTCTCGGGGGACTATCGGCGCGCCACATCCGCGAGTTGTCGGGAGGCCAGCAACAGCGAGTGTTCCTGGCCCGGGCACTCATGCAGCATCCGGATCTGCTGGTGCTCGACGAACCGACGGCGGGGGTCGACGTGCGGACGCGACACGAGATGCTGCACGTCCTGGCCGATCTCAACGAAGCACCACCCGAAGGTGAAGGCATCACCATCGTGCTCACCACCCACGACTTGAACGGCTTGGCAGCACACCTGCCGCGATTGGTGTGCTTCAACCACACCGTGGTGGCCGACGGCGCGCCGATGGAGGTCCTCCAGCCCTACTTCCTCGAGCGGACCTACGGTGCTCCGATGGAAGTCCTCCAACACGGAGGTATGCCGGTGGTGTTGGAACACGGCGGCGACGATCTGCGCGAACGTCTCAGTCGACGAGGTGCCTGATGTTGGCCTTCGATCCTTGGGAGCCGTTCACCTACGAGTTCTTCCAGCGCGGCTTGGTCATCGCCACCCTGGCCGGGGCCCTCTGCGGTCTGATCGGGGTCTTCGTGGTGTTGCGCAACATGAGCTACATCGGCCACGGTTTGAGCCATGCGGTCTTCGGTGGCGCGGCTCTGGCGGCGGTGCTGAACCTGAACTACTTCGTGGGTGCCGGCTTCTGGGGTCTGGCGTCCGGACTGATGATCGCCCAGGTGGCCCGCAAGCGCATCATCGGTGCCGACGCCGCCATCGGAGTCATCACCACGGCCTCGTTCGCCGTGGGACTGGCGTTGCAGGCTCGTTTCGGTCAAGCCAAGCGCAGTATCGATGCCGTGCTGTTCGGCAACGTCCTCGGCGTCTTCGGCCGGGACATCCTGGCGGTCCTCGGCGTGGGTGTCGTGAGTGTCGTGGTGGTCGTGGTGCTCTACCGCAAACTGCTCTTCACGACCTTCGATCCGGAAGTCGCCGCCGCCAGCGGAGTCAGCGTGCCGCGAATGGAGGGAATTCTGATGCTGCTTCTCTCGGCCACCATCCTGGTGACGGTGCGCGTCATCGGAGTGCTCTTGATCTCGGCCCTTCTGGTGTTGCCGGCGGTGGCCGCCCGCTTGATGACCAATTCGTTCGGGCGCATGCTGTGGTTGTCGCCACTTCTCGGAGCCGTTTTCGGCGGTGTGGGGATGTACGCCAGTTGGTACGCCGATGTCCCGAGCGGAGCCGTGATCATTCTCACCGGAACACTGGTGTTCATCGTGGTGTACGGGTTCGTGGGGGCTCGGCGACGGTCACGCGTCACCGGATTCGACCATCACGGGTCAGTCCTCAGAGGGGCGTAGCTCCCACTCGACCCCGTTCGGGGTGTCCCGGACTTCGATGCCGATGGAGCCGAGGCGATCACGGATGAGATCGGACAGGTCGTAGCGCTTGTCAGCTCGCACCGCAGTCCGGAGTTCGAGAAGCAACGTCATGTAGGGACCGACGACGACTCGGGGATCGACGAGACCCCGTGTGGCCGCCTCGCCCAGACGCACGATCATCGAGCGCAGCGCCCCGTGAGCCCGGTCCATGTCGTCGCTCTGCAACGTGTCCGCCGACCAATGGCGGATGGCGGCCTCCAGATTGAGAACCGCTCGGGCCGCGCCGGCAGCGTCACCGTTGCGGAGTGCATCGTCGAAGGAGGTCTCGGCGACGTCCACTTCGGTGGCCAAGGAGGTCGCCGGATCCGTATCGGCAGACGACGGCGTGGTCGCCGGCGCAGTGACGGCGGTGACCGA
The DNA here is from genome assembly GCA_046082625.1 of Actinomycetota bacterium. Taxonomy (GTDB): domain Bacteria; phylum Actinomycetota; class Acidimicrobiia; order Acidimicrobiales; family Ilumatobacteraceae; genus Casp-actino8. The sequence goes on from JBJTYE010000197.1 coordinate 4,613, forward strand.
ACGGCCATGGGCCGCCGGATCTCGCAGCGCGTCCAGTGGCAACGTCTCTCCGGCGGCATGGGTCACCGAGCGACCACGTCGTCGCACGGTCAGCAAGCCGTTGCCGATCACGGTGGCGACACCGGAGTCGATGTCGATGATCACCCCGGTGTGCTCGTCGAGACCGATGACGCTGGCGTCGTCGGGAAGCAGATCTTCCATGATGCGCAGTCGACGTTCGCCCAGGTAGCAAAAGCGAGTGTCGTGATGGCCGCCCTCGGCGTTGTCGTAGTGAGGGATGACGGCTGCGTTCACGTCGATCTCGGCCAGGACGTCCAATCCGTCGAGCCAGTGCGGCTCGGCGCCAACTTTGTAGATCTCGTAGACCGGGACGGTGAAGCGTCCGAGGGTGAGAGCGGCGGCCGACGAGAAAGTCACCGCACCCCCGGAACGCAACTTCTCGCGCACGATCTCCGGAACCACGGTCTCGGCCCATTGCCGAAGCGCATAGGTGGGACTGCCCGGTCCGGCGAAGACGTACTCGGCGCATCGGAGTCGGTTGAGCCCTTGTTCGAGGAGTACGGGATCGAGGTCGGTCACCTGGGTCAGACCGGCGATCTCGATGTCGAAGCCCACACTCTGTCGGAAGTACTCGACGGCCTTGTGGGCCAATTCGGCGGCGTTCTCCTGGAAGCCGTAGGGGGTGTCGAGGACGACGGCAGCCGGTGCCGATCCGAGGCGACCGAGCAGATCCCGGTGATGTTTCAACATGGTGGGAGCGGTCTCGCCCGAACCCATGATGGTCAGGATCCGGGGAATGGGGCGATCAGACAAGGAAGCCATCCTCGACGTTGTCGATGAGCACTGCTGCGCACTGTTGCGGATGTTGGGCGTGCAGATCGTGATGGGCCGGACGGAACCAGTGCACCCGTCCCCGAGCCAGACTGGCCAGGGCCGCCTCCACGGCATCTTCTTTGTCGTGGGTCCACTCGACGTCGCCGGAGTCGGCCGGCAGGAAAAGGACCGGTCGCTCGAGGCGCGGGAACAATTCGGACGGTCGGTGACGCCAGAGTTCGGCCAGGATGGTCATGTGGCGGTCGAAGGTCAGCCACGGGCTGATGGTGCCGTCCTCGTGGTACTGGAAATTCGACAGCGAGCCGATGATTCCTGATTCGGGC
>JBJTYE010000198.1:0-4223 GCA_046082625.1 Actinomycetota bacterium
GTCATCGCGGGGGTCAGCCTCTGTACCCGTATCTGTTCGGCGTCGAGTGACGAGTGGCCGGGACCGATCCAGGCGGGGCCGCAGGCGAGTCCAAGGATCCCCTCACCTTCGCGGATCTGAGCGCGATCCCGATCACTCGTCCGAAGTCCGTCGGCGCGGGTAAGCGCGCTCAGAACTTCGCCAAATTCGGCATCGAGAGTCTCCTCGATCTGGTGACCCACTATCCGCGGCGTTGGATCGACCGGACCCACGAGGCCACGGTCGCCGAGGCCATCGAAGGGGACGATGCACTGGTCATCGGCGACGTGGTGTCGGTGGACGCGCCGCCCGCGTTCCGTCGCGGTCCCAGTCGGGTGACGGCGACCATCGCCGACGAGACCGGACGGTTGTCGTTGGTCTTCTTCAATCAGCCCTGGCGGTCCCGTCAACTGACGGTGGGTGCCACGGTGGCGGTGTTCGGTCGGGTGGGCTCGTTCCGGCAGCACAAACAAATGGCCAACCCGACGGTGGACGTCCTCGGTGAGACCGGGCGTCGTCCGCGTCCGATCATCCCGGTTTATCCGCAGAGTGAGAAAGTCGAACTGCCCTCGTGGGTGGTGGGACGCGCCGTCGAGGAAGCGTTAACGCGATGCGCGCCTCGGGGCATCGCCGATCCCCTCGACGCCGAGATCCGCCGCGAATTCTCGCTGTGCAGTCGCAGCGAAGCACTGCAAGGTATCCATCTCCCGGATTCTTTCGCCCACAAGGAGATGGCCCGACGTCGCCTGGCCTTCGACGAATTGCTGCGGGTCCAAATGGCTCTGGTGGCCCGCAAGAGGGCCATGGAGTTGAACGCCGTCGGCATCCGTCATCGGGTCGACGGCGACCTGGTGAAGCGGTTCCATCGAAGCCTTCCCTATGCCCTCACCAGCGCCCAACGGCGCGTCATCGGCGAGATCGAGGGGGACATGGCCGGTCCGTCTCCGATGCATCGACTCCTGCAGGGCGACGTGGGATCGGGCAAGACGGTGGTGGCGGTCTCGGCGATCCTGGTGGCGGTGCAAGGGGGCCACCAGGGGGCGCTCATGGCTCCGACCGAGGTGCTGGCCGAACAGCACTGGAGCGGCATCCGCCGACTGGTGGACGGATTGACGGTGGCGGACGGCTCGACGTTGCACGGTGAACGTCCACTACGGGTGGAACTGCTCACCGGAAGTGTGACCGGGGAGCGTCGGCGCGACGTTCTGGCGGCGATTGCCGACGGGCGGGTGGACATGGTGGTGGGCACTCATGCGCTGATCCAGGAGTCGGTGGACTTCCACAGTCTCGGTGTGGTGGTGGTGGACGAACAGCACCGATTCGGAGTGGAGCAACGGGCGGCCCTGCGCGCCAAGGGAACTCCGGATGTGTTGGTGATGACCGCCACTCCGATTCCGCGTACGGCGGCGATGACGGTGTACGGCGACCTGGACGTGAGCGTCCTCGACGAAAAGCCGGCCGGTCGGACTCCCATCGTCACCCGGCATGCCCAGGGTGCGGCGATGGAGCAGGAGGTGTGGGAGGACGTGCGTCGGCACGTCGCAGCCGGACGACAGGCCTACGTGGTCTGTCCGTTGATCGAAGAGAGCGAGAATCTCGCCGTGGCCTCGGCCGAGGACACGGCGGCGCAGTTGGCCGACGGTGAACTGCGGGGACTTCGCATCGGCATCCTGCACGGTCGACTGGGAGCCGCCGACAAAGATGCCGTCATGGAACGATTCCGCTCGCGAGAACTCGACGTGTTGGTGGCCACCACGGTCATCGAAGTGGGAGTGGACGTCCCCAATGCCACGGTGATGGTCATCTTGGATGCCGATCGTTTCGGAATCGCCCAATTGCATCAGCTCCGCGGCCGTGTGGGACGCGGGACGCACGAGTCGGTGTGCTGGCTGGTCACTTCGGCCAAGGACGGCGAGGAGACTCTGGTTCCCGGACCGAATCCCCGAGTGGAGGCGTTGGTCGAGTCCGACGACGGCTTCCATCTCGCCGAAGTCGACCTCGAATTACGTGGTGAGGGAACGCTGATGAACAAGGAGCAGAAGGGACGTTCCGATCTGAAATTGGCCTCTCTGCGACGGGACCGGGAGTTGGTGGTGGCGGCGCGGCAGGTGGCGGAGCGACTGGTGGACGACGATCCGAGCCTGGCCGGGGTGCCGATGTTGCGCGACGAGCTGGTGATCTTCCTCCGCCCCGAGGACGAGGAATTCCTGCACAAGAGTTGAGAGTCAGCAACCCTGCAGACCATCGGCTCGGCCGATGCGCACGTCGCCAACGGTCACCTCGGCCGAAAGGGCTTCGAGAGACACGACGGAAGGTCCGGAGAGGCTGACGGCCGCCACGATCTCGTCGTCGACGACCAGAGCCGCCGATCGAGGGCCGATGAGCAAGGTGACGTCCAGCGGTGCATCGCCGTCTCGCTGCAGGGTCTGTTCCAGATACATCTGGGTTCCGCGACCCGACCAGGCGCGGAACTGTGAGAAGGCGATGTGGACCGGCGGTGCATCGCCGGAGTCGAATACGAACCGGGCGGTGTCTCCGTCGTTCACGAGGGTGGCATCGATGCGCCAGCAGGCCCCGGCCGCCAGCAGGCGAAGAGGTCGGGAGGGGCTGGTGGCCCTGAATTCGGCTCGCGAGACGTCCACGGACCAACCGATGTCACTCGGATCGGCCGCCGGCAGGTCGAGCGGGGAGTCCGGGCCATCGAGGTCCACGGCCTCCAGAGGGGCGCGCACACGCGCCCACGTGGAGGCGTCGAAACCGATCTCCACGTCCGGCCCCCTGTAGACGACGTCGAAGGCATCGATGGCCGCGTCGTAGGGCGTCCCTGGGACGACGACGGTCTCGATGGGTCGGATGGAGGCTCGAGGCCGGGATTCCGCCAGGTCCTCGGCGAACCAGCGATCGGTTCGGGGGAGCACGTAGGCGGGTGAGGTACGACCGAGATAGATCTCGCCGATGAGGAACGACTTCCAGATGAAACGGGTGGCCGGCACCCGCTCATTGCCCAGATACGACCAGGGATACATGGTCCAACCGAGGAGCGCATCGCCGCGTGTCGACACCAGATCCAGCACCGCCCGAGAGGTGAGAGTTGCCCCGTTCCGGTCCACGGGGCGATCGGCGACGTGAGCGGGAACGTCACGGAATCGGGAGGCTCCTTCGATGCCGGCCCAGACCACGTCGGTCCCCTGCATGACGACGAGGACCAGTGTCGCCAGCAGAGCTGGTCGCATTCCTCGGTCGACTCGGGGTCGACCGCTTCGCGACGCCACGACGTGGAGAGCGGTGACACCGGCGGAGGTCGCCATCAGAACCGTCGGAACGGCGATGACGGAGAAATAGTGACTCGAGTATCGCTGACTCACGACGAGTTCGATCCAACCACCGACGAACCAGGTCGCAAGGACGAGGTGTAATCGCCGCCGACCGACGGAAAAGCGCGACCATTCGATCCGGCTGAGCACCGCGAAGGCGGTGATGGCCGCCACTGCTTCGGGTCGCTCCTGGTAGTAGCCGACGAGGCGCGTGAATCCGAGGCCGAACTGGTCGGCGAGGTCGCGTCCGGTTCCTGCGTTCATGTACCGGGCGTAGGTCCACCATCCCGCCCAGAACTCGGAGAAGGAGCCGCGCAGGGCGTACCACAGGGGCGCGCTGAGGACCGTGGTGACGATGACCGCCGCCATCGTCAGGAGCGGATGACGCAACGACGTCGAGCGGGATCGCTCGCGCACCACGTAGAGCGCCAGAGCTCCACCGACGAGCGCCGTGGTGAGAAGAGTCTGGACGGACAGACCGATGGCGATTCCGCAAGCGATGAAGACGAGGCGGGACCGGCGGGGGTCGGACCACGGTCGTGGCCACAGTGCGAGACCCAGTACCGAGGCCAACAGAGTGGTGGTGATGTTCCGGCTGTACAAGACGCCGGCGTAGTCACTGGTGGACACCGTGAAGTGGACGATCACCAGACTGGCGGCGACGGCAGCCAGGGATCGGGATCCTCCCACGGAGCGTGCCACTGCCCAGGCGGCCAGGCCGACAAGGCCGGCAGCCATGATCACATAGACCGAGATGCCGAACCAGTAGCCCTCATAGGACGTGAAGAGACGCACCGAGTCGTACACCGCGGTTTCGAGGGGACCTTTGTTGTGGATGCCGTTCTGGTAGTACGTGCCGCCGAATGCCGCGGCTCGTTCGACGATGGTGCG
>JBJTYE010000199.1:0-2556 GCA_046082625.1 Actinomycetota bacterium
GGCTGAGCGCCGGCTTTGCGCAAGCGCTCTTCGACCAGGCGGTTCAGTTCGGGTCGGACGCCGAGGCCCCCGAAGCCTTCCGGAAAATGCACCCAGGCCAGACCATGGTCGTAGCGGGCACCGCGAAAGGCGATGTTGTCGGTGGTCTTCGGATCGTGGGTCGCCAACAACTGGTCGATCGCCGCGTCCACGCGCGAGCGGGCGGAATCAGTCGAGGAGCCGGGGGCGGCGGTGTCGATGGCGGTCATCTCGTCCTCCTGTCGGGGCGGTGTGTGGGGCGGATAGTGGCACGTTAGACGGTGCCGTGCGGCGATCAGCGATCGCCGAATTCCTGCACGAGTGCCGGATGGACGATCCGGCCGTCCTCGACGTTGACCGCTCCGACCAGTTCGGGATACCGCGCCACGGCCTGTTCCCAACCCCCGGCCAGGGCCCTCACATAGGGAAGAGTGGCGGCGCACAGGGCGACCGTCGAGGTGCGGGGAACGGCGGCGGGCATGTTGGGGGTCGCCGACACCCGGACGTGCCCCATGGAGCGCACCGGATCGGAATGGCTGGTGGCCACGACCCCTTCGACGCATCCCCCTTGATCGATGGCGATGTCGATGACCACCGACCCATCGGGCATGAGGTCGAGGATCTCGCGGGTGATGACGACGGGAGCCCGGTGTCCGGGAGCGAGAACGGCCCCGATCATGGCCTCGGTCGTGGGCGCCAGACCTTCGAGGACCCCGGGTCCGGCCTGCACGGCGCGCCCACCGTAGCGACGCGCCACCTCCTCGGCCCGTCGGAGGTCGAGATCGACGATGATCACGTCGGCGCCCATTCCGGCGGACACGTCGGCGGCGTGCGACCCGACGACCCCGGCTCCGATGACGACCACGGTGGCCGGCTCGGCCCCGGGAACACCCCCGAAGAGAACTCCCCGTCCACCGTGACGAGCCTCCAGAAAAGTGGCGGCGTTCTGGGCCGCCAGACGTCCGGCAACGGCGCTCATGGGAGCTAGCAGCGGAAAGTGACGGTCGATCTCCACTGATTCGTAGGCGATGGCCCGGCAACGAGCTGCTCGCAGGGCCGCCACGATCTCGGGGGCCGCCGCCAAATGGAGATACGTGAACAGAGTGTGCTCGGGTCGCAACAACGCGAATTCGGAGGGCTGCGGCTCTTTCACGTGCAATAGCAGCGTTGCGACGTCGGCAACCTCGTGGGGGCCGGTGACGATCGAGGCCCCGGCTTCGCGGTACTCGTCGTCGCCGTAACCGGAACCGACCCCGGCTCCGGATTCCACCACCACCGTTCGACCATCGGAGACGAGCAGGCGCGCTCCGGCGGGGGTGAGAGCCACGCGGCGTTCATCAGATTTGACCTCCTTCAGGAGGCCGACGGTCTGGGGTTCGTTCCAGCGACTGTTCACGACCGATCACTCAGGACTCGGTACCGGGTCCGTTTCCGGTGAAGTTGAGTGCACCTCGGGCATGGACCCGATCCATGAAGTCGGGAAGGTAGGCATCCCAGGGTTGCTCCCTGACCATCTCGTCGAGAATCGCGGCATCGGTTCCGACCAGAATGCGCCACTGACCCCGACGTACGCCGTCCAGGATGACCGAGGCGGCTTCGGCTGCCGACATCGGAGCGTTGTCCCGGAAGCTCTCGGCCTGGGCTTGCAGGCCGACGCGGAGGTCTTCGTCGCTGGCGCCGCTCACATCGAGGCCGGACCGGCCGAGACGTTCGCGCACCTGAGCCAGTTGTTCCTCGGTCATCTCCTTCGGGTCGTGTCCGAGCAATTTACGCGAGTTGATGGCGATGGACGTGCCGATGTGTCCGGGCATGACCACCGCGGCCCGCAGATGCGGAGCGTTGATCCGGAAGTCGGTGATGAGAGCCTCGGTGAATCCCTTGACGGCGAACTTGGCGGCGCTGTAGGCCGTGTGCGGAATGTTGGGTCCGAGAGAGGCCCAGAATCCGTTCACCGAACTGGTGTTGACCACCTGGCCCACCGGGGCATCCAGTAGCAATTGCAAGAAGGCCCGCGTGTTGAAGTACACGCCGTTCCAGCAGACGGCGAAGGTGGTGTCCCACTCCTCGCGGCTGTCGTGGATGATGCTGCCGCCTCCGCCGATGCCGGCATTGTTGAACAGCAGATTGACATGGGGCCGCCAAGAGGCCACTCGATCCCGGAAGGCCAGGACCTGGGACTCCACCGACACGTCGGCGATGCCGGTCAGGATCTCGCCGCATTCCTCACCTCGGGCGCAGGAGGCCGCCGTTTCGGCCAGGGTGTCTTCCATGACGTCACAGGTGGCCACGTCGCATCCTTGGGCGATCAACTGACGAACCAGTTCCCGTCCCATGCCCGTTCCGCCGCCGGTGACCACCGCCACACGTCCTCGGAACCCGTTCTCGAATCTCTCGCTCATCCGACCTCGCTTCGAAAGTCCTGGTCAAACGCTAATCGCCTGACGCCCCCACGGGCGGGTCGGCATCTTGTTCGGATCGGGATGGACGATGTGTTCAAGATCCGTCCGGATCTGCCGATACCTACGGCATGTCGAATCA
>JBJTYE010000200.1:0-7652 GCA_046082625.1 Actinomycetota bacterium
GATTTATTTGATCATTTTGGATGGAAGACTTGAAATTCTTGGTTATCCCAGGGTGAGGTGCAATATACATGTTCTATGTTTTCTCGTTGTGCTTATTTAGTCCTTCTCTATCCTGTGGTTCCATTTCGGCCGGGGCCGGAAAGGGAACGTGGCACTCCTGCGCCAACTCGGTCAGGTGCACGGATTCGAGGTGGAGCCTCTTCCCTTGCTCGCTGGGATCGACGGCGCGGCCAGTTCCACCGCCATCAGAGGTGCGGTGGCCGCCGGTGACGTGGCGGCCGCCAATGTTCTTCTGGCACGGCCCTTCGAAGTACGCGGTGTGGTGCGCCGAGGTGACCAACGGGGTCGCACGATCGGGTTCCCGACGGCCAACGTCGAGGTGCCCGAGCACCTCAGCGTTCCGGCCGAGGGTGTCTACGCGGCCTGGTACGTCCGGGATCTCGGAGACGGTCGAGAGGTCACCCTGCCGGCGGCGGTGAACATCGGGCGGCGTCCGACCTTCTACGAGGATGCCTCCCGGCTCTCGATCGAAGCCCACGTGATCGAAGCCGAGGATCTCGATCTCTACGGCGAACCGGCGCGACTGCAGTTCATCGAGCGTTTGCGGGGTGAGAGGAAGTTCGCCGACGTCGACGAGTTGATCGAGCAATTGCGTCGGGACGTGGATCGAGCCCGGCACCTCCTGCTGTCGGCGCCGGATCGAACCGGCTGACCGGAACGTCGCGTCGCCGAGCTCAGGCCGTCAGCAGTTGGTACTTGGTGGTGCGCTGCACCAGCGTTCGACCGAGGGGAGCGACGAGTGCCCCGAACCCGTCTTCGGTCATCTTCTGGCCGTGATTGGCTCCGGCGGCGCGGCTGATGTTCTCGTCCATCAGAGTCCCGCCGAGATCGTTGCACCCGGCGCGCAACAACTGCCGGGCGCCGTCCACACCGATCTTCACCCAACTGACCTGGATGTTGTCGATGAGACCGTGGTACACGATGCGGGCGATGGCGTGCACCAGCAAGGTTTCACGGAAGGTGGGACCGCGACGGGAGCGGCGTTGCAGGTAGATCGGCGAGGCCATGTGCACGAAGGGCAAGCCGACGAATTCGGTGAAGCCGCCGGTCTCCTGTTGCAGGCGGCGGGTCCGTAGGAAATGCCGCGCCAGATGTTCCGGGTGCTCGACCGATCCGAACATCATGGTGATGTTGGAGGCCAGTCCCACCTCGTGGGCCACGCGATGACATTCGAGCCATTCGTCGGTGGTGACCTTGTCCGGGCAGAGCACCGCCCGCACCTCGTCGTCGAGGATCTCGGCCGCCGTCCCGGGCAACGAAGCCAACCCGGCTTCGCGCAGACGGGTGAGATAGGTGCGAAGATCCTCGCCGTTCCGGCGGGCTCCCTCGGTGACTTCGAGTGCGGTGAAGCCGTGGACGTGCATGTCGGGAACGGCGTCCTTCACCGCTTGGGTGACGTGGATGTAGTAGTCCCCATCGAAGTCCGGATGAATCCCGCCCTGAATGGTGACCTCGGTGGCACCCATGTTCCAGGCTTCGTGGGCCCGGGCGGCGATGTCGTCCAGGGTCAACAAGTAGGGAGTCCCGCGGAGGTTCAGGGACAGAGGACCCTTGGAGAAGCCACAGAACTTGCACTTGAAGGTGCAGACGTTGGTGGAGTTGATATTGCGGTTGTGCACCCAGGTCACCGTGTCTCCGACAGTTTCCCGGCGGAGTTGGTCGGCGTAGGCGGCGATGGCCAGCACCTCGGGTCCGCGGGCTGCGAAGAGAGTCGTGATCCGCTTCTCGTCGAGTTCCTCCCCGGATCGGTGGGCGTCGAGGACGGCCCGGACCGGACTCGTCGCTCGGGGCGTCGTTCCGGTGGAGAGCAGGTCAGGGGGTGGATTGTTGGCTCCGCTGTACCACTGCGTGCTGCGGTGTCCGACGAGGACCACCTCGGCGCCGTCGTGGACGACGTCGGCAGCGGTGACCTTTTCGGGCCAGACCGCGCCCGGATCGTCGCGGGCCAGACTCTCGGCATCGCTCCGGTCGATGACGGCGAACCGGAGATCCCGGTCGATCCATTCGTTCCACGAGTCCGCCATGGTGCGACCCGGATCGAGGGTGATGTCGGAGATGAACTCGGGATACACGGTGAGACGCGGCGCGAGAGCGAAGCCGCGCTCCTCGGTGACGATCCGCAGTCGGTCCAGATCCGGCCAGGGGCGTTCCGGATTCACGTGGTCGGCGGTGATCGGGGACACTCCGCCCCAGTCGTCGATCCCGGCATCGAGAAGAAGGCCGAAATCATCGCTCAGGTTCGGTGGCGCTTGCAGATGGATCTCCGGTGGCAGGACGAGACGGGCGGCAGCGATGGACCACAGGAACTCGTCGGTCGGACAGGCCAGCTCGTGTTGCATGGCGGTCCGGGGCTTGGGAAGGAAGTTTTGCACGATGACTTCCTGGACGTGACCGTGCCGGCGGTGACTCTCGGCGATGGCCTCGAGAGCGTCGAGGCGATCCTGTCGAGTCTCCCCGATCCCCACCAGGATCCCGGTGGTGAAGGGGATGCGTAGTTCGCCGGCACTCTCCAGTGTCGCCAGTCGGCGTTCCGGCGTCTTGTCCGGAGCCCCGCGATGACAGGCCAGATCCGAGCGGAGCGTCTCCACCATCATTCCCTGACTCGGACAATGTGGCCGCAGGCGAGCCAGGTCGGCGCGGCTCAGCGCCCCGGCGTTGGCGTGGGGCAAGAGACCGGTTTCTTCCACGACGAGTCGAGCCATGGCGGTGAGGTAGTCCACCGTGCTGGTGTACCCGTGCTCCGACAACCACTCGGCGGCCACGGTGTAGCGGTCTTCGGGCGCTTCGCCGAGAGTGAACAGGGCTTCATGGCATCCGTGGCGCGCTCCGTTACGCGCGATGGCCAATACCTGTTCGGGTTCGAGGAACGGGGACTCGAGTCGCGCCGGAGGCTGGGCGAAGGTGCAGTACCCGCAGGTGTCCCGACACAACATGGTGAGAGGGATGAAGACCTTGGGGGAATAGGTGATGCGAGTCCCGGTGCGATCGTGGCGGACGGCTCGGGCGCGAGCCATCAACTCGTCGAGGGGCGTATCGACGAGGGAGGACGAAGTACCCAGGGAAATGCGCTGGCGAGCCATGTCGGTCTCCTTGTGAAACGGGACGACAGCGGAGACCGCTGCCGACGTTCGTTCGGTTGTTGCCAGCGCACAACGAGATCGCGGCGGATGCGAGAGAGCCCCCGAGACCCCAGAAGTCGTACCACGTCATCCTAGAGCACGGATCCGCCGACCGGCGACTCGGGTCGATCAGTGGCGGAAGGCTTGCAGGACGTTGGCGGTCGCCACTCCGACCCGGTGCCCGGTGCGGGCGATGAAGCCGAACTGGACACCCGACTGCGGGTCGCGCACGGTGAAGAACTGTTCGTGACCGTGGTCGTCGATCATGATCTCGCTGAGAGCGGACCCCTCCCCGACGGACGCCGAAACGTCGTCAGGGGTGGCGTCGCCCAGGACGGTACGTGCCAACTCGGCGTTCAGCACTTCGATGGCCACGTGATGAAGGCCACTGCCGTGAGTGGCGATGTGGGTGGCGACATCGGGTCCGGCGGCCGGATCCACCAGCACCACGGTCACTCCGCCCGCCGCGACCACTGCGATCCCGGGTCGCTCGTCGACCTCGGCAGGCGAGCGATGGAAGCCGAACCGGGAGGTGAAGACGTCGAGAGCGGCCTCCAGATCCTCGACGGCCACCACGACGTGATCGATGCGCGTGGCGATGGTGTCGATCGTCGATGAAATCTCCGAACGGGCGACGTCGGACGCAGCGGTTTTCGACGGAGCGGCATCGGAACGTCGTCCGGCGACTTCGATGCGGTGCGTCTCGGCGAGGACCACGCGCATGACCTGCTCGGCGAAGTCGGGATCCACTCCGAGATCGATCGCTTCTTGTCGCCGACTGGTGACCACGTCGCGGACCCGACGAGGTTGGATGATCGGTAGCTCTCGACTTTCCTTGATCCGGGCCACGTCGTGGCACACCGCCAGACGCTCCGCCAGGATCTTCAACAACTGTCGATCGAGGTCGTCGATGCGCGAGCGCAACGACATGAGCTCGGCGGGAGGCTCAGGGGCGCGATGATCCGGCATCGTTGTCCAACGTAGTGGCGTACGGTTGCACGAGACGTTCGATGTGCTTGGCCAGAACGTCCATTTCCAAGTTGACCCGACTTCCCGCCGGACGGAATCCGAGCGTCGTCACCGCCGCGGTATGGGGGATGACGGCCACCCTGAAGGTGTCGTCGGTGATGTCGAAGGCGGTCAAACTGATGCCGTCCACGGTGACGGAGCCCTTTTCCACCAGGTAGCGCACGAGGTGGCGGGGTACGCGCACGACGAGGTCGGGCGCTGGTGACACCACGACCCCCACCCCGTCGACGTGTCCGAGGACCAGGTGACCGCCCAGACGGTCGCCGAGGGCCATGGGCCGCTCCAGGTTGACCCGGTCGCCGGGTCGCAGATCACCGATGGTGGTGCGCTGCAGGGTCTCGTCGCTCACATCGGTGGCCCACCAGGGACCCCCCTCGTCGGACCCTCGATCCACCAGGGTGAGACAGCACCCGTTGACGGCGATGGAGGCCCCGGTGCCGGAATCGGCGAGGACGGTCGAGGCGGCGATGCGCATCCGACGGCCCGGTCCCCATTCGGTGTTCACGACGTCGGACTCGAGGACCGTCCCCAGTTCCTCCACGATTCCGGTGAACATACGAGCAGGGTAGCGGGGGTCGGGGAGGGAATGCCCGGGCCCGCCCCTAGGCTGAGGGGGTCCACTCGGGCTCCGGCTCGGGTGCGATGCGGGCCGTTCATCTGGCGGCCAGCGACCCTCGAACGAGAGGCAGGTCACCATGGCTGGGACCCCGAAACAGGAGACCATCTCCAAACACCGCACCCACGGGACCGACACCGGTTCTCCAGAGGTGCAAATCGCGCTCCTGTCGGAGCGCATCGATCATCTCACCGAACACCTGAAGAGTCACCCGCACGACCATCACAGTCGCCGAGGACTTCTCATGATGGTCGGACGGCGTCGTCGCTTGCTCGACTACGTCAAGGGTCGCAACGTCGAGCGGTATCGCGAGATCGTTGCCAACCTGGGTCTGCGCCGCTGAGCGCAGGCGAACCGACTCCGCCGCGGCGGGTCGGTTCCACGGTCCTCCGGTTCCTCCGGCGGATCGAGATGCCGGATCAACACAATTGAACAACAGCAGAGAAGGATTGGTTGTCAGTCGATCGAGCCGTCACCGAGGTGCCGACTTCATGGACTGGGAACCAGCCCCCTGCTCCCAAATTCCGCGACCGGAGGTCGCGGACGCGAAAGGAGCTCGCCATGGCTGATGCCATTCGAGTATCGGGTCCCATCGGGAACACCGACAAGACCCTGACCCTGGAGTCCGGCAAGTTCGCCCTTCAGAGCCAGGGTGCCGTTGTCGCCAAGATCGGCAACAGCATCGTGTTGGCCACGGCCAACGCCGCCAAAGACGTGCGACCGGGAATCGATTTCTTCCCGTTGACCGTCGACGTCGAGGAGCGGGCCTATGCGGCCGGCAAGATCCCGGGAGCGTTCTTCCGCCGTGAGGGTCGTCCGAGCGAGGGTGCCATCCTCACTTGCCGTCTCACCGACCGACCGCTGCGCCCGGCTTTCCCGGATGGATTCCGCAACGAGACCCAGATCGTGCTCACCATCCTCGGAGCCGACCAGGTCAATCCCCATGACGTCCTGAGCATCAATGCAGCCTCGGCGGCGCTGATGATCAGCGGCATCCCCTTCGACGGTCCCATCGGTGCCGTTCGTCTGGCCTATGCCCAGGACGGCACCTGGATTCCTCACCCGACCTACGAAGAGGGTGAAACCGGAACCTTCGAATTGGTGGTGGCCGGTCGCGAACTCGACAACGGCGATGTGGCCATCATGATGGTGGAGGCCGGAGGCACGGAGAAGAGCTTCTCCTACTACGCCGACGGAGCCCCCAAGGTCGACGAGTCGGTGCTCGCCGGCGGTCTCGAAGCCTCGAAGAAGTACATCAAGGAATCGGTGGCACTGCAGCGTCAACTGCTGGCCTCGGTGATCGCCACCAAGGGTCCGATCACCCCGCTTTCCTACACCCCGGTACTCGATTACGACGATGCGGTATGGAAGGCAGTCGAGGACGTCGCCACGCCACTGCTGGCCGATGCCGTGAAGATCGCTCTCAAGGCCGACCGCAATGCGGCGACCGACGCCGCCGCCGATGCCGCGGTGGCGAAGCTGGCGGGGTCGGCGGATTCGCCGTTCGTCGGTCGCGAGAAGGAGATCAAGGAAGCGGTCCGCAGTCTCACCAAGAAATTGGTGCGCAAGCGGATCGTCGAAGAGGGTGTGCGCATCGACGGACGCGGTCCCCGCGATCTGCGTCCCGTGTCGGCCGAAGTATCCGTGCTGCCGCCGGCGCACGGCTCCGGGCTGTTCCAGCGCGGCGAGACCCAGGTGATGACGGTGACGACTCTGGCCATGCCCCGCATGAACCAGATGCTCGACACCTTGTCCCCGGTGACCGAGAAGCGCTACATGCATCACTACAACATGGCTCCGTGGGCCAACGGTGAAACCGGCCGTGTCGGCTCGCCCAAGCGCCGCGAGATCGGACACGGTGCTCTCGCCGAGCGGGCACTGCTGCCGGTCGTTCCGAGCCAGGAAGATTTCGCCTACGCGCTGCGGCTGGTGAGTGAAGTCATGAGCTCCAACGGGTCCACCTCGATGGCCTCGGTGTGCGCCAGCAGTTTGTCGCTCATGGATGCCGGTGTACCGATCAAGGCCCATGTGGCCGGTATCGCCATGGGTCTGGTCTACGCGGAGGGCAAGTACCTGAGCCTCACCGACATTCTGGGAGCCGAGGACGCCTTCGGTGACATGGACTTCAAGGTCGCCGGAACGTCCGACGCCGTGACCGCCCTGCAGTTGGACACCAAGATCGACGGCATTCCGGCCGATGTGCTGGCCGACGCCCTCGCTCAGGCACGTGAGGCTCGACTCAAGATCCTGGACGTCATGACTTCGGCCATCGCCAAGCCCCGTGAATCCGTGGCCGAGACGGCCCCCAAGATCATCTCCATCACCATTCCGCTCGACAAGGTCGGTGAGGTCATCGGCCCGAAGGGCAAGGTCATCAACACCATCCAGCAGGAGACCGGAGCCGACATCGGCGTGGACGACGACGGCGTGGTCGGCATCGTCACCATCGGTGCCGTCGAAGGATGGCGCATGGAAGATGCCAAGGCCCGCATCCTGGCCATCGTCGATCCGCCGAAGGCCGAAATGGGCAAGGTGTACACCGGGCGCGTGGTCAGCATCACCAAGTTCGGTGCTTTCGTCAACATTCTTCCCGGCCGGGACGGCCTGGTGCACATCTCGAAGTTGGGCGGTGGCAAGCGCATCAACAACGTCGAGGACGTTCTCACCCTCGGTCAGGAGATCGAAGTACGCGTCGACGACATCGATGACAAGGGCAAGGTCAGCTTGTCTCCCGTCGGAGAGCATGCCGCGCCCGAAGGGGCCGGACAGGACGACGGAGGAAATCGTCGTCGCAATGACAACCGGCGCGACGAACCGCGTCGTGAGGG
>JBJTYE010000201.1:0-28193 GCA_046082625.1 Actinomycetota bacterium
TTGTTGCGTTGGTACGTGCTCCACGTGCTGATGCTTCCCTTCGTGATCGTGATCTTCATGGCCATCCACTTCTGGCGTGTCCGCAAGGACGGCGGCATCTCCGGACCCCTGTGATCGGAAAGGACGAGCATTCGCGATGACTGAGATTCCCGAGCACCTGTTGAAGAGGGCCCAAGCGGCCCGCGAGAAGGCCGAGGCCGAGTCGGCCCCGGCTGGCGGTTCCGGCGATGCCGGCGACTCCCGTATTCCCGCTCATCTGTTGGAGCGCAGCAAAGCGGCGCGTTCCAAGACCGACGACGGCGGAGCCGTGGCCGTGGCCGAAAAAGTCGGTGCAGTGGTGGCCGCCTCGGCAGTCTCCGGGGGAGTCCCGGTCGGTGCCGGTCCCGGCGGTCACACCCAGCGTTTGCTGACGGTCGTGAAGTCGGGTTCGATCCAGGACGTGAAGGCCACTCCGGTGGACAAGGTCCACACTTGGCCGCACCTGCTCGCCGTGGAATTCGTGGCGGCCCTGGCCTGCACAGCGTTCCTGTTCTTCTTCTCGATCTTCGTCAACGCACCGCTCTTGCAGTTGGCCAACACCAACCAGACGCCCAACCCGTCCAAGGCCCCGTGGTACTTCCTCGGTCTGCAGGAACTGCTCACCATGTTCCATCCGATGGTCGCCGGCGTGACCATTCCGGGTATCGCCTTGTTCGCCTTGATCCTGGCGCCGTACATCGACAAGAACCCGTCGAACAAACCCGAGGATCGCAAGTTCGCCACCTCGCTCATGACCGTGCACCTCATGTTCTGGGCGGTGCTGGTGATGATCGGTTCGTTCTTCCGGGGTCCTGGATTCAACTTCGTCTTCCCCTGGCGGGACGGCCTGTTCTTCGAGTTGTGAGGTCACCATGTCACCGGTCATCACCATCCTTCTTGCAGTCGTAGCCATCGCCGTCGCCGCGGTGGTTGTGCTCATCACCTCGGCCCGTCGCTCGGACGTGCGCGGGGCCGGAGCACTGTCACGCGAAACCGTCAAGCGCGATCGCAGCGCCAAGGACCGCAGCATCGCCGCCGAATCCGGCGCCGGACCCACGGGTGCCTCTTACGAGGCGGCTGAGACGGCGGCCCGCTCCACGGCCCTGGCCAAGGCCACAGAGGTGGCGCCGGTCGCATGGGAACCGCCGGATCCCGAGGCGGTCGAAGTCTCCCGTCGTCAGTTCTTCAACCGCGCCGCCGTCACCATGATGACGGCCAGCATCGCCTCCTTCGGAGTGGCAGTGGTGGCCTTCTTGTGGCCTCGTGCCGGCGGTGGATTCGGGTCCAAGGTGACCGTCGGACGTCTCGATGATCTGCTCGTGCAGATCCGCAGCGAGAAGGGGTTCGTCTACAAGCCCGAAGCCCGCACCTGGCTGACCTCGTACCCCGCTGACGCTCTGCCCAAGGCGCGTGCCGCCTACGCCAACTCGCCATCCGTACTCGCCGGGATGGAGGCGGGACTGGTGGCGCTCTACCAGAAATGTCCGCACCTCGGATGCCGGGTGCCGGAGTGCAAGAGCTCGCAGTGGTTCGAGTGCCCCTGCCACGGTTCCCAGTACAACCGGGTCGGTGAGAAGAAGGCCGGACCCGCGCCGCGCGGCATGGATCGCTTCGGTGTGTCGGTGTCGAACGGCAACGTGGTGGTGGACACCGGCACCGTGTTCAACGGTCCGGCCATCGGAGTGAACACCACCGGCCAGGAGGCCGAAGGACCGCACTGCATCACCGGTGGAGGAGACCACTAATCATGATTGCCTTGGCCACCAACACCTTCGCCATCATCATCGCCGTCGTCTTCTTCATCGGGTGGCTCGTCTACGCCTTCTTCAATCGTTCCGCCGGTCGCGCCGAGATCGGTTCGGAAATCGAACTGGCCGCCAACCGCAAGCCGTACTACGACGACGAAGTGCTGGAGGGCAAGCGTCTGCAGCGCGTGCAGTTCTACGGAGTGCTGCTGCTGGCCACTCTCACCATCGGCCTCCCGGCGTACTGGGTCTACGAGCCCAGCCGTCAGGCCGGAGCCATCGAGGGGCAGGCCAACCGCTTCGTGTCCTGGGGTTCGCGACTGTTCGCGTCCACGGCCGACGGCGGCTTCAACTGCGCCGGCTGTCACGGAGGCATGAACGCCACAGGCGGTGCCGCCCCGTACACGGTGACCGATTCCAAGACCGGTCTGGTCACAGCGGTGTCCTGGAAAGCGCCGGCGCTGAACACCGTCTTCTATCGATTCGACGAAGACGAAGTGCGCTTCATCCTCGAATACGGCCGGCCGTTCTCGCCGATGTCTCCGTGGGGTATCCGCGGCGGCGGACCCATGAACGATCAGCAGATCCAGACTCTGATCTCCTACTTGAAGAGCATCCAGATTCCGCGGGAGAACTGCACGGTCCAGGACGAGGATCCGCGCACTTGCCAGGGTGGTCATCTGCCCACGGCCGAGCAGGAGAAGATCCAGGCGGCTGCCGAGAAGGCCGTGGCCGACGGTCTCTACGACTCCATCGGAGAGGCGCTCTTCAATCTCGAACTGGGAGCCGGTGCCTACAGTTGCGCCCGTTGCCACACGCCGGGCTGGAGCTGGGGTGAACCCGGCCAGACCGGAGCCGGAGCGTTCGGTTGGAACCTGACCGGTGGAGCGACCAACAGCCACTTCGCCACCGAGCAAGAGATGATCGACTTCATCAAGGCGGGATCCAAGTACGGCGCCAAGTACGGTATCCAGGGTCAGGGAAGCGGGCGCATGCCCGGCTTCGGCAGCCTGCTCACCGAAGAACAGATCCAGCAGATCGTGAACTACGTCCGGAACGAACTATGACCGCACTGCTCAGCATCGCTTGGGATCCCGAACTTCGGGGTGCCCTCACCGTCATCATCGGGACGGTGGCGCTCGGCGGTTCGGTGTATCTGTTGCTCGGTACCAA
Source organism: Actinomycetota bacterium (assembly GCA_046082625.1). Taxonomy (GTDB): domain Bacteria; phylum Actinomycetota; class Acidimicrobiia; order Acidimicrobiales; family Ilumatobacteraceae; genus Casp-actino8. The sequence goes on from JBJTYE010000201.1 coordinate 2,937, forward strand.
CCTCGGTGCCCGTCTCGGATTCCTGGTGGCCTTCGCCGGTTTGTTCGGCTGGATGGCCTCCATGGGAGCCATCTGGTGGGCCTACGGCATCGGCCTGAAGGGTCGTGAACCATCCTGGGAACCTGCTGAGCCGTTCACCATCGTCCGGGACAGCCGCCAACTCATCGATGGTGAAGTTCTCGATCAGCCGATCGTGGTTTCCGCCGACGTGGCCTACACCGAACTGGCCGCGACGGCCTCGGAGGCTCTGGTCGCCGAGGGATGGACCCGTCTCCCCGAGGACGACCAGGGCCGCGGTCAGGCCATCGCCGCGGCCGACGAGATCATCCAGGTGGAGGCAGAACTCTTCGCCGCAGGTGAGTACCAGGCGGTCGCGGTCTACGAACGGGGCGGCGAGCGCTATCCCAAGATCGGCGACGAGATCGACTTCCTGGCCTTCCTCCACGAGCCCAAGTACGCGGTCGTCGAAATCGCTCCGGTCATTCCACAGCGCGTCGAACCGGGTCGCGCTCCGGCCCGACCGGTGATCGACGAGACGCAACCGCATCAATACGTGATCATGTTGCGGGATCTCGGTACCAAGCGGCAGCCGGCGGCCTTCATCACCGTCGGTTCGACCATGCTCTTCCTGGTCTCGTGTTGGCTCCTGCATCGCCGTGACAAGGTGGTGCGGGCGCACGTGTCCGGACAGCTCGCCCCCGCTGGAGCCTGATCGTGGGTCAGTACCTGCCGATCATCGTCCTGCTGGTACTGGCGGTCCTCTTCGGAGCACTGAGTTTCGTGGCGTCCACACTTCTGGCCCCCAACCGGCCATCGGTGGCCAAGGAAGCGCCGTACGAATGCGGCATCGTGCCCAGCCGCGAGCCTCCGGAGCGGTTCCCGGTGAGCTTCTACATCGTGGCCATGTTGTTCGTGATGTTCGACATCGAATTGGTCTTCATCTACCCATTTGCCGTCAGTCGCGGTGAACTCGGTGCTTTCGCCTTCTGGGAGATGCTGGCTTTCAGTGCCGTGTTCTTCTTGGCCTTCGTCTACGTGGTGGCTCGCGGTGCCCTGGACTGGGGTCCGGTGTCCACGGCCCGACGACTGGTCGACGGCGTGACCGCCGCCCGTACGTCGACGTCCACCATTCGTCGCGTGGGTCTCGACGGTCGACTCGACGCCAGCCCTGCCGATTCCGATCAGGCAGCCTGAGCAACGGAGGTACCAACGTGAGTGTCGTGCGCAATGTTCTCGATGATGGACTGAGCGGGCTCGATCACAACATCGTGACCGGTCGGATCGAGGATCTGGTCAAGTGGGCCCGCAGTCGATCGAGTTGGGGAGCCACTTTCGGTCTGGCTTGCTGTGCGATCGAGATGATGGGCACCGGCGGCCCGCATTACGACATCGCCCGCTTCGGGATGGAGGTCTTCCGGGCCTCGCCGCGCCAGGCCGACATCATGATCGTGGCCGGTCGGGTCAGCCAGAAGATGGCCCCGGTTCTGCGCCAGGTGTACGACCAGATGATGGAACCCAAGTGGGTCATCTCGATGGGTGTGTGCGCCTCCTCGGGTGGCATGTTCAACAACTACGCCATCGTCCAGGGTGTGGACCAGATCGTGCCGGTTGATGTGTACGCCCCGGGATGCCCTCCGACGCCGGAGACTCTCATCCACGCCATCGAGACCCTGCACCAGAAGATCGAGGACGGTGAACTGCTTCGTCGTCGCCAGGCCACCGGTGCTGGAGCCAATCTCCACATCACCGAGGTTCCCGCCCAGGCCGCGCCGGTCCAACTGAGTGCGGCTCGGGTCTGACGGAGAGTGCCATGAGCGACGAGACGCACATTCTGCACGGCTGTCCGGTCACCGAATCGCGCCGCCAGACGGTGGTGCATCCGACCCGTGATCAGTACGTCGGTCTCCTGAAGAAGCTTCTCGACGACGGGTACGCACTCTGCTCCGATCTCACCGCCGTCGACTATCTCACCCACCCGGGCCGACCCCTGCCGGCGGGCATCGTCGCCGAGCGCTTCGAAGTGGTGCTGAATCTCACTTCCATCACCTCCCGCAGCCGCATCCGGGTTCGGGTTCAGGTCCCCGAGTCCGATGCCGTGCTTCCGACGGCCTTCGACCTCTGGCCCGGCACCGAAGCCATGGAGCGCGAAGTTTTCGACATGTTCGGCATCTCTTTCGAGGGGCATCCGGATCTGACTCGCATCCTCATGCCCGAGGATTGGGACGGACACCCGCTCCGGAAGGATTATGAAGTGGGCCGTATTCCGGTGCAGTTCAAGGGATCCCACGCATGACCAGTCTCGACAACGTCCGCCAGACCAGCGAAGGTGCGCAGGAGATGCGTCCTCGCAGCGAACTCGGGGCCAAGGAATTGATGCGCGAGGTCGGTGCGGTCCTGCGACTGTCGGAGAAAGAGGCCGCGGCCCTCGGCGAGGTTCCGGCCGATCCCGACGAAGACCAGACGATGATCATCAACATGGGTCCGCAGCACCCGAGCACCCACGGTGTCCTGCGTCTCATGTTGGAATTGCAGGGTGAGACCGTGCTGCGGTGCAAGCCGATCATCGGCTATCTGCACACCGGTATGGAGAAGACCGGTGAGGAACTGACCTATCTGCAAGGCGGTACCAACGTCACCCGGATGGACTATCTCAGTCCGCTCAACAACGAGCTGGTGTTCTCGCTGGCGGTGGAGAAGCTCCTCGGCATCGACGGTGACATCCCGGAGCGGGCCGTGTGGATGCGCATGCTCTTGTCGGAGATGAACCGCATCAGCAGTCATCTGCTGTTCCTGGCCACCAACGGCATGGACCTCGGTGCGGTGTCGATGATGCTGTACGGCTGGCGCGAACGCGAAGAGGTCCTGCGTTTCTTCCAGAAGGTCACCGGTCTGCGGATGAACCACAACTTCATCCGTCCGGGAGGATTGGCCGCCGATCTGCCGGCTGGTTGGCGCGACGACGTGCTGGCGATTCTCGAGATGCTGCCCGGCCGCCTCGAGGAATACGACATCCTCATGACCAATCAGCCCATCTGGCGGGAACGTCTGCAGGGAGTGGGTGTCATCACCCCTGACGAGGCTCTGGCTCTCGGAGCGAGCGGCCCCATCCTGCGGTCCACGGGTGTGGCTTGGGATCTCCGTCGCGATCAGCCCTACATGAAGTACGAGGAACTCGAGTTCGACGTCATCGTCGGAACCTACGGCGACGCCTTCGATCGCTACGCCATTCGCCTGAACGAGATCCGCGAATCCATTCGCATCGTGTACCAGATCCTGGACCGCATGCCGTCCGGCGACTACCGCATCCAGAACAAGAAGGTCACTCCGCCGCCGCGAGCCCGCATCGATGAATCGATGGAGGCTCTGATTCATCACTTCAAGATCTTCACCGAGGGATTCAAGGTGCCCGAGGGCGAGGTGTACGTGGCCATCGAGAGCCCTCGTGGTGAGATCGGGTGCTATATCGTCAGCGATGGAGGCCCCAAGCCCTATCGACTGCACATGCGGGCCCCGAGTTTCGTGAACATCCAGACCCTGCCGCACATGATGCGCGGGGGCATGGTGGCCGATGCGGTGGCGGTCATCTCCTCGATCGACCCGGTGCTCGGAGAGGTGGACCGCTGATGGCCCGGCTCACCGAGGACAATGTGCGTCTGGCCAAGGAGATCATCGGTCGGTATCCCCGGCCGCGCTCGGCGATGATCCCCCTTCTGCACTTGGCCCAGGAACAAGATGGCTACGTGACCAACGAGGCCATGGTGCACATCGGTGAGTTGGTGGGCGCCACCTCGGCCGAGGTCTACGGAACGGCCACTTTCTACGAGATGTTCAAGTTCGAACCGGTGGGCAAGTACCTGATCAACATCTGCGGGACCATGTCGTGTGCCCTGATGGGTGCCGAGGACCTGATGCACCACGCCGAGGAATCCCTCGGAGTCAGGATCGGCGGTACCACCAGTGATGGCCTCTTCACCTTGGAGCGCGCCGAATGCCAGGCGGCCTGCACCGAAGCACCCTGTCTGCAGGTCAACTATCGCTATCGATTCCGCGTCACATCGGCCGATTTCGACGGACTGGTGAGCGATCTGCGGGCCGGCCGACTGAACGACGAGATCCCGGCCCACGGCACCTTGGCCCGGACTCGTCAGCACATTCCCGCCGATCGGGGAGTGGGTGCGGTTCCTCCCGAAGGAGCCACTGCCGCTCCGGTCTGGCTGGACGAAAAGGCGGCATTGTGACGTCCTACGTCCATGCTCCGGGCTTCATCGCCGGATCGCGTCCGAAAATCGTGACGTCCCGTTTCGAGTACGAGGACTCCTACACGTTGTCGCGATACCTGGCCACCGACGGATACCAGGGTCTGCGGGCCGCGCTATCCCGTCCGGCTCCGGCGGTGCACGACGAGGTCAAGAACGCCACCATCCTCGGACGCGGTGGGGCCGGCTTCCCGGCCGGAACCAAGTGGGGTCTGACACCGGCCGAGAAGTATCCGCGCTATCTGGTGGTGAACGGCGACGAGAGCGAACCGGGTACCTACAAGGACCGCCTACTCATGGAACGCGATCCGCACCAACTGATCGAAGGCTGTCTCATCGCTTGTTACGCGGCCGGTCTCTCGCAGTGCTTCCTCTACATCCGCGGTGAGATGGCCCTGGCTCAAGAACGCGTGGCCAACGCCTTGAACGAGGCCTATGCCGCCGGATACGTGGGTCGCAACGTTCTCGGGTCGTCGTTCTCGGTGGACATCGTGCTCCATTGGGGAGCCGGCGCCTATGTGGTGGGCGAAGAGACGGCGCTCATCGAAAGCCTCGAAGGCAACCGCGGCATGCCTCGTTTGAAGCCGCCGTACTTCCCGGCCGCCATCGGCCTCTACGGGCAGCCGACCATCGTGAACAACGTGGAGACCTTGGCCAACCTGCCGTGGTTGCTACGCAACGGTGCCGAGGCCTACACCGCCATCGGCACCAAGACCTCGCCGGGCACGCGTATGGTCGCCGTCAGCGGACACGTGAAGCGGCCGGGTGTCTACGAAATCGTGAACGGCACCACCACGTTCCGGGATCTCATCTACGGAGCCGATTTCTGCGGCGGTATCCGCGGCGACCGCGGGCTCAAGGCCTTCGTGCCCGGTGGCGGTTCGGCACCTTGGTTCACTCCTGATCAACTGGATCTGCCCTTCGAAGGCAGCCAGATCGGACCAGCTGGATCCATGCTCGGGTCCGGTGCGGTCATGGTCATGGACGACACCACCGATATCCCTGCGGCGGCCCTGACGTTGACCCGCTTCTATGCCCATGAGTCCTGCGGCAAGTGCACACCATGCCGTGAAGGTGGCACCTGGTTGGAGCGCATCCTCAGCCGCATCGTCGACGGCAAGGGCACCCCGGCCGACCTGGACCAACTGATCGAAGTCGGCACGTCCATCTGCCCGGGGGATTTCCCGCACGCCTCGAACGAAGCACTGGGTCTCTCCGCCGTGCCGTTCCCCTACAGGATGAACACCATCTGCTTCGTCGGCCCCTCGGCGTATGCGCCGGTGCATTCCGCCCTCACGCTCTTCCGGTCCGAATTCGAAGCCAAGATCACCCGGCGCAACACCATTCCGGTGGGGGCGGCATCATGACCACGATCGATCCCGGCACCGAGATCTCGGCCCCGCCGCCGGATCCGAACGCCGTGTCCATCACGTTGAACGGCCGGCAGGTGCAGGCCCGCAAGGGTGAGTTCATCATCGCCGCGGCCGATCGGGCCGGGGAATACGTTCCGCGTTTTTGCTATCACCCGCGGATGAGTTCGGTCGGCATGTGTCGCCAGTGCATGGTCGAAGTGGAAGGTCCGCGCGGACCGATGATGGTGGTCAGCTGCATGACTCCGGTGGCCGAGGGCCAAGTGGTGCGCACCGACACCGATCAGGTGAAGCGGGCCCAGGAGGGAATGATCGAGCTGCTGCTCGCCAATCATCCGCTCGACTGTCCGGTCTGCGACAAGGGTGGTGAATGTCCGCTGCAGGATCAAGCCTTCAGCCACGGTCCCGGTGAGAGCCGGTTCATCGAGGAGAAGCGCCACTACGAAAAGCCCATCGCCATCAGCGATCTGGTGTTGCTCGACCGGGAGCGTTGCATCCTGTGCGACCGCTGCACTCGCTTCGCCGATGAAGTGGCCGGAGATCCGCTGATCCATTTCATCTCCCGGGGCAACAACACCCAGGTGCAGACCTTCCCGGACGAACCGTTCAGCTCGTACTTCTCCGGCAACACCGTGCAGATCTGCCCGGTGGGGGCGCTGACCGCCAAGCCCTATCGCTTCAAGGCCCGGCCCTGGGACCTGGACAAGTCCGAGAGCACTTGCACCACGTGTGCGGTGGGATGCCGTATCACCGTGGAATCCAGCCGTGACGAGTTGGTGCGGTACCAGGGTGTCGACAGCGATCCGGTGAACCATGGCTGGCTGTGCGACAAGGGTCGTTTCGCCTTCGAAGCGGTGAAGAGCGAGCACCGGCTCGAGGAGCCGTTGATCCGGACGGCCCAAGGTCTGGAGACGACGTCGTGGAGCGCGGCTCTGGCGACCGCTGCCGGGTTGATCTCGCGGTCCATCGCCACCAACGGTCCGGCCAGCGTGGCCGTCATCGGGGGAGCCCGCGGCACCAACGAGGATGCCTTCGCCTGGGCTCGTTTGGCTGGTGCACTCGGGGTCGAGTCCACCGACGCGCAGTTGGCCGATGGTCTGCCCGCCGCAGTGTTCTCGTACCCACAAGCCAGCATCGATGAAGCCGCCTCGGCCGCGACGGTCCTGCTGTTGGGACCGGATCTGAAGGACGAACTGCCGATCCTGTATCTGCGACTGCGCGATGCGGCGTCGAAGGAGCGGTCGGCTCTGATCGAGTTCGTACCGCGGCTGTCGGGTCTCACCGACTACGCCTGGAAGTCCGTCGGTGTGGAGCCTGGTCGTCTGCCGGCGGCGGTGGAATCGACGCTGGCGGAATCGGCGGTGGCCCAACGGTTGGCGTCGGGTCCGGTGGTGGTGCTCGTCGGTCGGTCCAATCTGGCCGAAGGAGACGTCATCACCATGGCCGCTCTCGATCGGATCATGGCTGCGGTTCCGGGGGCCAAGGTTCTGCCGGTCCTGCGGCGCGGCAACGTCCGCGGCGCGGTGCAGGCCGGTTTGTCGGGTTCGTCGACTCTCGACATCCTGCAGCGGGCCGCGGCCGGATCGGTGAAGTGTCTGGTGCTTCTCGGTGCCGATCCGATGTCCGACGTGCCCGATACGTCCTTGGCCCGTCGGGCCCTGGCCGGAGTGGACCACATCATCGCCGTCGACACCTTGCTCACCAGTTCGTCCCGTGACGCCTCGGTGGTCCTGCCGGCCGCGGCCTTCGCCGAAAAGGACGGCACCACCACCAATGTGGAGGGTCGCATCACCGAGTTGACCCGCAAGGTCACCGTGTGCGGGACCTCCCGTCCGGATTGGATGATCGCCGTCGAGCTCGCCGATCTGCTGGACCTCGATCTCGGCATGGGTTCGGTGGGCGAGGTGCACGACCGACTGGTGCGGACGGTTCCGGCCTTCGCTCCGGCCACGCGCGGAGCCTTGTCGGAGCATCCCGACGGAGTGGTGATGGCCCACTCGCCGTCGCCGGCGCAGAGTCCGACTCCGGCTCCCACCGTCACCGAGCGCCCGGGATTCGGGTACCGCTTGGTGGTCGGTCGCACGCTCTACGATGCCGGACACGTCGTGGCCCAGTCACCATCATTGGCGCCGTTGGCTCCCGGAGCCGCCGTGCACATGCATCCCCTCGACCTGGCCCGTCTCGGTGCAGCCGAGGGAGCGCACGTGAAGGTGGCCTCCGATCGCAGTTCCATCGTCGTTCCCGTCCGGTCCGACGACCGGGTCCTGCGGGGCACGGTGTGGGCGGCGTGGAATCAGAGCGGTCCCAACGTGGGTGAGTTGATCGACGCCACCGCAATGGTGACCGACGTGTCGGTGGAGAACGTGCGATGAGCCTGTGGGCCCTCGACCCGGTGGCCATCGGCGATCTGCTGTGGACGCCGTTGCTCATCATCTTGTTGAAGGTGGTGGCCATCTTCGCCATCGGACTGTTGGTGACCATGTTCATGGTCTGGTTCGAGCGCAAGGCCATCGCCGGAATGCAGAACCGCATCGGACCCAACAAGGCCGGTCCGTGGGGATTGCTGCAGACCCTCGCCGACGGCATCAAATTGTTCTTCAAGGAAGACCTGATTCCCGAGAAGGCCGATCGCTTCGTCTTCAAGTTGGCTCCCTTCCTGGCCTTCGTGCCGGCGTTTCTGGTGTGGTCGGTCATTCCCTTGGGCGGAGATTTCAGCAACGGCAAGGACGGCACCGTCACCTGGTTCGGTGAGGTCACGCGGGTGCAGTTGGCCGACCCGCCGGTCGGCATCCTGCTGGTGCTGGCCTTGTCCTCGGTGGCGGTGTACGGCATCATGCTCGCCGGTTGGTCGAGCGGGTCGAAGTATCCGCTCCTCGGGTCGGTGCGGGCCTCGGCGCAGATGGTCTCCTACGAAGCGGCTCTCGGACTGAGTCTGGCCACGGTGCTCCTGATGGCCGGAACGCTCTCCACGAGCGGCATCGTGACCAGTCAGGACGTGTTCTTCGACTGGCACATCGTCTCCACCGGCATCGTGCCCTTCGTGATCTTCCTGTTGGCCGCCACCGCAGAGCTCAATCGCCCGCCCTTCGACCTGGTCGAAGCGGAGCAGGAACTGGTGGGCGGGTTCAACACCGAGTATTCGAGCATCCGCTTCGGGTTGTTCTTCCTGGCCGAGTTCATGAACACCGTGACCATGAGCGGCATCATCGTCACCTTGTTCCTGGGTGGCCCCCAGGGACTCTTCGACATCCCGGTGATCCCGGGGGCGATCGAAGGAACGGTCTGGCTCATCGCCAAGATCCTGTTGTTCCTCTACATCTATGTCTGGTTCCGGGCCACCCTGCCGCGGTTCCGCTACGACCAGTTGATGGATCTCGGCTGGAAAGTGCTCATCCCGGCGGCGCTCGGATGGTTCTTGTTGATGGCCGTGTTCCAGTTGGGCCGTGACGAGAACTGGAGCGGCGTGCTGGTGGGCGTGGTGGCCGGACTCGTCATCCTCGGGTGCGTGATCCTGGTGTCGGCGGCTATCTCGGTGAGCCGCGCCAATCGGGAGCGGGAAGGGGCGATGTTCTGATGGGCTACCTCGGAGGATTCCTGGTCACCCTGCGTCAGGTCGGGCGGCGCAACAAGGTCACTCTCGAGTACTCGGGCGGGCGCGAGTTGCGCAAAGGACGTCCGCAGCGCGACGAGAAGCAGCCCAAACCCGAGCGTCTGCACGGACGTCACGTCCTGAATCGGTACGAGGACGGTATGGAGAAGTGCATCGGCTGCGAATTGTGCGCCGGTGTGTGTCCTGCCAAGTGCATCTACGTGCGCGGTGCCGACAACGATCCCGAGAATCCGACCTCACCGGGAGAGCGTTTCGGGTTCGTCTACGAGATCAACTACCTACGGTGCATCCACTGCGACCTCTGCGTGGAGGCCTGTCCCACCGAGGCCATCACCGAGACCAAACTCTTCGAGTTCTCCTTCACCAACCGCCAGGACGCCATCTACACCAAGTCCGAATTGGTGGTGGGCGAGGACGGCGCACCCCAACGCCTTCCCTGGGAGGATTGGCGCGACGGAGAAGATCAGCACACCTCGGGCTGGGTGCGAGCCACCGCGCCGTCGGGTGACGCGACCTTCGAAGGTGTGGTGGGTTGGAGCGGTGAACTTGGATACGGCGTGCGTGCCCCCGAGCCGGCACAAGCCGAGCGCGATGCCGGAGGCGAACACCAGTCGGGCGAGCACACGTCATGATGGAGTTCGTCGTCTTCGTGCTGGCCGCGGCCATGATCCTGGTCGGAGCCGTGGGGGTCATCGTGCGCAGCCATCCGGTGCACGCGGCCCTCAGTCTGATCCTCACCTTGTTCGGAGTGGCGGTCCTCTTCGTGGCCCAGGAGGCCCACTTCCTGGCGGCCGTGCAGGTCATCGTCTACGCCGGAGCCATCGTGGTGCTCTTCTTGTTCGTCATCATGTTGCTCGGTGTGGATCGCACCGAGAATCTGAGCACCGAACCGTTCAAGATTCAGCGACCATTGGCTCTGGTGGTCGGCGTGGGAGTCGTGGGACTGGTGATCGCGTCCGTCGTGACGGCGCGCCAGGTCGTCGCCCGGCGCGGTACCGGTCTTCTGGAAGCCGATGCCACTGGTGACAACGATTCGAACATCCGTCAGGTGGCGCGCAGCATCTTCAGTGACTACGTGGTGGCCTTCGAGATCACCTCCATCCTGTTGGTGGTGGCCGTGGTGGGAACGGTGCTGCTGACCCGGCGGGCCAAAGCCCGATCCGCCGAGGTGTCGTCATGAGTGCCATGGTCGCCGCATTGACCCCGACCACCACGTGGTACCTGGTGTTGGCGGCGGTGCTGTTCGGTATCGGCGCCGTCGGGGTGATGGTGCGACGCAATCCGCTGGTGATGTTCATGTGCATCGAACTGATGCTGAACGCCGTCAACTTGAGTTTCGTGGCCCTGGCCAAGAAGTTGGGCGACATCGGCGGTCAGACGACGGTGCTCTTCGTCATGGTCGTCGCCGCCGCCGAAGTGGTGGTGGGTCTCGGCATCATCGTGTCCATCATGAGGCGACGTCCAGGTGCCACTGCCGACGATCTCTCGGTGCTGAAGGGTTAAGGGGTTGCCGTGCTCGATCTGATGTGGCTGATCCCTGCCCTGCCGCTCGCCGGCTTCCTCGCCATCTTGGTGTTCGGTCGAATGCTCGGTGAGCCGAAGGCCGGCATCGTGGCCACGGCCATGACCGGCCTGTCCTTCGCCGTCACCGCCGGGGTGTTCTTCGATCTCCTGTCCAAGAGCGCCGAAGAACGGCACCACGTGGTCACGGCCTTCTCGTGGGTGCCGGTCGGATCGCTGCAGGTGGACCTGGCCTTCCTCGCCGATCCGCTCAGCATCACCATGGCGCTCTTCGTGACCGGGATCGGGTCGCTCATCCATCTCTACGCCATCGGGTACATGCACGGTGATCCCAAGTTCTCGAAGTTCTTCTTGTACCTGAATCTCTTCGTCTTCTCCATGCTCATGCTGGTGATGGGGGAGAATCTGCTCGTGACCTTCCTCGGTTGGGAGGGCGTGGGAACCTGCTCGTACTTCCTGATCTCCTTCTGGCACACCCGGGACAGTGCGGCGACCGCAGGCAAGAAGGCCTTCGTCACCAACCGCGTCGGCGACTGGGGCGTGATGATGGCCATGTTCCTGGCCTTCGGTTCGGTCGGCACCCTCAGTTACGCCGGCATCAATCACGCCGCCGAGGACGGCGCCCTCTCGGCGGTCACGGCCACGGCCATCGCCCTCATGCTCTTCATCGGTGCCTGTGGCAAGAGTGCCCAGTTGCCTCTCTACATCTGGTTGCCCGACGCCATGGAAGGTCCGACCCCGGTGTCGGCACTGATCCACGCCGCCACCATGGTGACCGCCGGGGTCTTCCTCATGACCCGGGTCAATCCGGTCATCGAGGTGGCCTTCGATTGGGCCCCGACTCTCATCGCCATCGTGGGTGTGGCGACGGCTCTCTTCGCCGCCACCATCGCGGTCGCTCAGAACGACATCAAGAAGGTGCTGGCCTACTCGACGGTGAGCCAGTTGGGTTTCATGTTCCTGGCCGTCGGATCAGGGGCCTACGTGGCGGCCATCTTCCACATGGTCACCCACGCCTTCTTCAAGGCACTGTTGTTCCTCGGTTCGGGCTCGGTCATGCACAGCATGCACCACCAACAGGACATGCGCAAGATGGGCGCGCTGCGCCTGCTGATGCCGGTCACAGCGTTCACCTTCATCATCGGCTGGTTGGCCATCGCCGGCGTGCCGCCCTTCGCCGGTTTCTGGAGCAAGGACGAGATCCTGCTCTACGCCTTCGCCAAGAGTCCGATCCTCTACGCCGTCGGACTGTTGACGGCTCTGCTCACGGCTTACTACATGACCCGTCAGGTGATCATGGTCTTCTTCGGTGAGGCTCGCTGGAACGACCACAGCGAGGGGCACGGCGCCCACGGCGACTTCAAACCCCACGAGAGTCCGGTGACCATGCTGGCTCCGCTGGTGGTCCTCGCTGGCTTGTCCATCGTGGGCGGCGCCCTGCAGCTGCCCTTCAGCAAGGATCTGCACTTCCTCGAGAAGTGGTTGGAGCCGGTCATCGAATTCGGCGAGGCCGACATCAAGGGCACCTGGGCCTACGACAACAAGTACATCCTTCTGGGTGTGGCCATCGTGGTGGCCCTGGCCGGCATCGCCATCTCGGTCGCCGTCTACTCGAAGAAGAAGTTGCCCGTCGTCGAACCGGCTCTCCTGGCCGACGGTTGGCGCTACGACCGCACCATCACCGACTTCATGGGCGGACCCGGTCGCCGCGCCTTCGACGGGGTGGCCTGGGCCGATCGCACCATCGTGGACGGGGCGGTGAACGGAGTGGGAACCGTGGTCCGCCGAACCGGTGGAACGGTGCGCCGCCTCCAGACCGGAGCGGTGCGCAACTACGCCGCCGGGATCACCATCGGCGTCCTGGCTCTGCTCGTCTGGTTCTTCCTTCAAGGAGTGGTGCTGTGATGCTGGCAGCCGCAACGTCCGCACCGCTGCCTTTCCCGATCCTCTCGGCGCTGGTACTCGCACCGTTGGTCGGCTCGGTTCTGACGGTCATCGGCTCGAATCGCCGACCCGAGATCACGAAGTTGATCGCCCTTCTCTCCTCGGCGTTCACCGGGGCGCTCGGACTGTGGCTGCTGGCCTCCTTCGAAACCGGTGACGAAGGATTCCAGTTCGTGTCCCGTCACGAGTGGATCTCGTCGTGGGGGATCGGCTGGCACCTCGGGGTCGACGGCATCTCATTGTTCCTGGTGGTGCTCACCGGTGTGCTCTTCCCCTTGGTCATCGCGGGCTGCGATCCGCATCACGGTGAGAAGCGCTACCTGTCGTGGCTGCTGCTCCTCGAAGCCGGAGTCATGGGATCGTTCCTCAGCCTCGATCTCTTCTTGTTCTTCCTCTTCTTCGAGATCGTCTTGGTGCCGATGTACTTCTTGATCGGCGGCTGGGGATATGACCAGCGCATCTACGCCGCCACGAAGTTCTTCTTGTACACGATGGTCGGATCGGCCTTCATGTTGGTGGGCATCGTGGCCACGGCCATGCTGGCCCGCAACGATCTCGGATACCTGACCTTCGATCTGGTGGAGATCGCCGAAGGCGCCGACTTCGCCGCCTCGACCGGTCGATGGCTCTTCTTCGCCTTCGCCGTGGCCTTCGCCGTCAAGGTGCCGCTCTTCCCCTTGCACACCTGGTTGCCCGACGCCCACACCCAGGCCCCCACGGCCGGTTCGGTGATCCTGGCCGGCGTGCTGCTGAAACTCGGAACCTACGGTCTCTTGCGTTTCGGCGTCTATCTCTTTCCGTCGGCCGCTGTGTGGAGCCGCGACCTGTTCCTGACCCTGGCGGTGATCGGGATCATCTGGGGAGCCATCGCCGCCACCATGCAGACCGATCTCAAACGCCTGGTGGCGTATTCATCGGTTGCGCACCTCGGCTTCATCGTGCTCGGTACCTTCGCCTTCACCTCGCAGGCCATGAGCGGCGGCGTGCTGCAGATGATCAACCACGGCGTGTCGACCGGTGCCCTGTTCCTCATGGTGGGCATGATCTACGAACGTCGCCACACTCGCCAGATCGCCGAACTGAAGGGTCTGCAGAAGGTGGCGCCGATGTTCGCCGCCGCTTTCATGGTGATCATGCTCTCGAGTATCGGCGTGCCCGGACTGAACGGATTCGTCGGCGAGTTCCTGGTTCTGATCGGCAGCTTCCCGACTGCTCGCTGGTGGACGGTGGTGGCGGCCACCGGTGTGATCCTGGCCGCGCTGTACCTGTTGTGGGCCTATCAGCGGGTGTTCCACGGCGAGCCGGACGAGGCCAATGCCGGCTTCCGCGAACTGCGTCTGCGCGAAGGCGCGGTGCTCTTGCCGTTCCTGGCCCTCATCGTCTTCTGCGGCGTGTATCCCAAGCCCATGTTGGATCGCATCGAGCCCAGTGTGAACCATCTACTCGAACGCGTCGAGGCCGTGACCGGATTCGCGGCCCCGGAGTCAGCGCTCCATGGTGGATCCGATGAATCGGCGTCAGGAGAGAACGGCTGATGGACACCGTGGTCTATCCCTCGATCGACTGGCTCTCGATCTCGCCCCTCGTCGTTCTGCTTGGTGGGATGATGATCGGCCTGGTGGCCGGAGCACTCACCAAGGCCTGGCCGCGAGCTCTCTACGGCTCCCTGACTGCCACGTTGTCGGTGGCGGCGCTGGTGATGACGATTCTGGTCTGGCGCGACATCGACTCCGACGGAGCTCGCACCATCATCGACGACGCGCTGGCCATCGATCACTTCACTGCCTTTTGTTGGATCGGCATCACCGTGGCTCTGGCGTTGGTCAGTTTGTCCACCAGCGATTATCTGCGGCGTGAGGACAACGATGGACCGGAGATCTACGCCCTCTACGTGAGCGCCGCCCTCGGCGGCATGGTCATGGCCGCCGCCGGTGATCTGGTGGTGCTGTTCCTCGGACTGGAGACTCTGTCCATCGCTTTCTACGTCTTGGCGGCCTCCAATCGCCGGCGGGTCGAGAGCCAGGAGAGCGGTCTCAAGTACTTCATCCTCGGAGGCTTCGCCTCGGCCTTCCTGCTGTACGGCATCGCGCTGGTCTACGGAGCCACGGGCTCCACCAACATCTCCCAGATCGGCACCGTGCTCGCCACCGAAGTCTTCGTGAACGGTGACGATGCCTTGTTGCTGGCCGGTGTGGCTCTGCTCCTGGTGGGTTTGGCCTTCAAGGTGGCGGCGGTTCCGTTCCACTTCTGGACCCCGGACGTCTATCAAGGCGCACCCAGTCCGGTCACTTCGCTCATGGCCTCGTTGGGCAAGTTCGCCGCCTTCGCCGCCTCGATGCGGGTGCTGGCCGCGGCTCTGCCGACGCGGGCCGAGGAATGGCGGCCGGTGATCTGGGTCCTGGCGGTGCTCTCGATCGTGATCGGTTCGGTGCTCGCCGTGGTGCAGACCGATGTCAAGCGGATGCTCGCCTATTCCTCCATCAGCCACGCCGGCTTCATCATGATCGGTGTCGAATCCCTCGGGCATGCCGGGGACACCGAGGGCATTCCGGCCTCCCTCATGTACCTCATGATCTACGCGGTGCTGGTCGTCGGCACCTTCACGGTGGTGACCTGCATCACCCGGACCGGCGACGGGCAGTCGGATCTGACCTCGTTCCGCGGTCTGGCCTCCGAACGTCCGGCGCTGGCACTCGGCATGACGGTGTTGTTGCTCGCCCAGGCCGGGATGCCGGCGACGTCGGGATTCATCGCCAAGTTCGGCGTCATCAAGTCGGCGGTCACCAACGAGAGTTACGCCATCGCCATCGTGGCCATGGTGGCCTCGGTGATCGCCGCCGTGCTGTACCTGCGGATCATGATCAGCATGTGGCTGGCCGATCCCGAGTCCGGTGACGCCGAGCGCGAAGCGGTGCAGGTGCCCTGGACGGCCGGCGTGGTGGTGACCGGCGCAACGTTGTTCACTCTGTTCGTGGGAGTTTGGCCCAACTGGTTGATCGAACTCGCCGACAACACCGTCGTCCTGGCTCGTTGAGCAGGACCATCGGAAGTCCGTCGTGAAGGTGGTGCACACCGCCACGGTCTGGACGTTGGCACTGGTGCTGGCGTCCGCGATTCGTGCCCAGGCTGGGGGCGTCGCGGATTCGTCGCAGCCGGAAGAGCAGCCATCCGGATCGAGTTCCGGTTGCTACGACATCGGAAACGTGTCCGAATCGGGATCCGTCCAGATGGCGGCGCGATCGACACCTCCTGGTACTTCCTCCATCACGTGGCAGAACCCGTCGATCTACACCTCGATCGCCTCCTTCCGAGGCTCGAACAATCGCCCGGCCTCGCACGAGGGAACCGACTTCGTGCACACCGGGATCACGTCGGCACCGACGGTCCACGTGAAGGCGCCGGCGGACGGAGTGGTCGTCTATTGCCAGACGGGCTGTTTGCAGTCGACCGAAATCGGGTCGAACACGTCGGTACGCGAGTGCGGCCAGGGGTGGGGCAACCATGTGGTGCTCCGTCACGGCAATGGCACCTCGATCCCGTTCAGCTACACGCGACTCGCCCATCTGAAGCCGAATTCGATCGTCGTCAGCATCGCCCAGGCGGTCCAGCGGGGTCAGACGGTCGCTCAGATGGGCAACACCGGGCGCAGCGACACCCGCCACCTGCACCTGGAACTCGGGACCCGGTCGTCGCCCTTCGTGGCCGGTGCGAAGAGTCAGAATTTCGATCGGGTGTGGAACTTCGAATTGCTCCGTCGAACCGCCGCCTCGAACACACCTTGATCCTGCCCGGCGAACATAGGCCTCCACCGGGTGCGACACCCCTGTGACAGACTGACCACGTGATCGAGGTCCCGGAATATCTGTCGCCGTCGTCCATCGCCACTTGGCGCAGTTGCCCCATGAAGTTCAAGTTCTCGCGGATCGACCGCATCGTGGAGCCGCCGTCGTGGGCCACCCACATCGGCACCTTCGTCCACGAGGTACTCGAGCACTTCTATCAATTGGATGCCGACGAGCGCACCAAGGATGCCGTCCGGGCTCTGGCGGCCACGCGCTGGCAGGAGAGCGACTGGGAGACCAAGGTCAACGATCTGGAGAAACCCTCGGGTTCGCTGAAGGATTTCAAGACGCAGTCCTTCGAATGTCTCACCAATCTGTGGAAGGTCGAGGACCCCCAGCAGACCGAACTCGACGGGATGGAGCACGAGGTCTGGGCGGCCGTGGACGGAGTGCAGATGAAGGGCTTCATCGATCGTTTCGTCTTCGACGATGACGGACGCTTGATCATCGGCGACTACAAGACCGGGAAGATCCCCAATCCGAGATTCACGAACGAGGACGAGAAGTTCTTCCAACTGCTGGTGTACGCCTTGATGTTGCAGGAAGCCGATCAGGAGGAGACGGCCAAGGTCCAGTTGCTCTACCTCCAGCACGCCGCCGTCCACGAAGTGGCGGTGACTCCGGTGAAGCTGACCACGGCCCGGGACGTCATCAAGCGCACCAAGGAAGAAGTGGATGCGGCCTGTGCCACCGAGACCTTCGAGTGCAAGGTCACCAAATTGTGCGACTGGTGCTTCTACCAGCCCATCTGCCCGGCTCACCGCTGAGAGGCGACCACCAAGGCGTCGAAGAGTCGTTGCTGTTCCGGATCCTCGGCGGCCGTGTCCTCCGGATGCCACTGCACGCCTACCGTCCAGGAGTCGTCCTCGGTTTCGACGGCTTCGATGATCCCGTCCTCGCTGGATCCGGTGACGACGAGACCGGCGCCGAGGACGTCGACGGCTTGATGATGAAACGAATGACACCTCTGCGGATGCATCGCGTCCATGGCCAGCGCGACACGTGATCCAGCGACCAGTCGCACCGGGTGCAGGGTCTTTCGATGACCCGGATGGTCGGGTCCGAGGTCCTGGACGAGGGTCCCGCCCCGGGCCACGTTCAGAACCTGGAGTCCGCGACAGATGGCCAGCAAGGGTGTTCGGCTGGCCAGGACCGCGTCGACGAAGGCCACTTCGAACCGATCGTGACGATCGTTCAAGCCGTAGAGGGTGTCGGTGGCGGGGTCCTGTCCGTAGAGGCGGGGATCGATGTCGCCTCCGCCGTGCAACACCACGCCGTCACAACGGGACACGATGCCGGCCACATGGTCTCGAAGGATCGGTGCCTCGCGTGACGCGCCGATGTCCAGTGGCGGAACGATGACCGGCAGGCCGCCGGCGCGGGCGATGGCTTCCAGATAGAGACGACCCGAGGCGATTCCGGGGCCCCGAAGCCCCTGAGCCTCGGTCACCTCGCGGCCGACTATGGCGATCAGCGGAGCGGACACTTCGTCAGTCTGTCAGAGCACTGTGATTCTGATTGGGAGTCGCCCGGATCAGCGGACCATGCTGGTGCCATGGCGTCCCTCTTCGATTCCGTCACCTTCGCCCACGGTCCGGCGATGCCGAATCGCTTCATGCTGGCGCCGCTCACCAACCAACAGAGCCACGCCGATGGCACTCTGTCGGATGACGAACACCACTGGTTGACCATGCGCGCTCGCGGCGGTTTCGGGTTGACCATGACCTGTGCCGCTCACGTGGCCCGCAACGGCCAGGGATTCGCCGGACAATTGGGCTGTTTCGACGACGTCCACCTTCCGGGTCTGACCAGATTGGCGCGGGACCTGAAAGCCGAGGACGGTCTGGCCATCGCCCAGTTGCATCACGCCGGCAATCGATCTCCGGCCGACCTCATCGGCGAGGCCCCGGTGTGTCCATCGGAGGACCCGGCCACCGGGGCCCGAGCCCTCACCGAGGACGAAGTCCACGGTGTGGTGGAAGCATTCGTGGCCGCGGCCGTGCGCTGCGACACCGCCGGATTCGACGGCGTCGAATTGCACGGAGCGCACGGCTATCTGTTGTGTCAGTTCCTGTCGCCGGAGCTCAACTCGCGCACCGACTCCTATGGCGGATCTCTCGAGAACCGGGCCCGACCCATCATGGAGATCGTGGAGGGGATCAGGACCCGTTGCCGGCCCGATTTCAATCTCTCCGTGCGACTCTCACCCGAGCGGTTCGGTCTGCGCACCGCCGAGATCGTCGAGGTCTTCGCATGGCTGGCCGAAAGCGGGCGCATCGACTTCATCGACATGTCCTTGTGGGACGTGCGCAAACCGGCGGCCGATGAGGTGATGGCCGGTCGCGGACTGCTGGAGATCTTCGCCCGAACCGAGCGCGGCTCTACGCGCCTGGCGGTCGCCGGCAAGATCTACGGCGCCGCCGATGCGCGGTGGGTGATCGAGAACGGTGCCGACATGGCCGTCATCGGTCGCGGGGCCATCCTGCACCACGACTTTCCGCGTCGCGTCGCC
The DNA here is from genome assembly GCA_046082625.1 of Actinomycetota bacterium. GTDB lineage: Bacteria > Actinomycetota > Acidimicrobiia > Acidimicrobiales > Ilumatobacteraceae > Casp-actino8. The sequence goes on from JBJTYE010000201.1 coordinate 21,992, forward strand.
GCCGATCAGGATTTCGTGATGCGGTCGCTCCCGGTGACCCGAGCCGAACTGCGGGCCGAGGGTTTGTCGGACTCGTTCGTGGGCTACATGAAGAACTGGCCTGGTTTCGTCACCGAGGAGTGACGAAACGACTTTTCTACCGGTCGAACTCGTATCCGGCGGCGCGGACGGCCTCGCCGACCTGGCGGGCGTGTTCGGCACTGCGAACTTCGAGCACCGCCCGGACTCCGGTTTCGCGCACGTGGAGATCCACTCCCTCGCGCACGTGTTCGATGTCGATGACACTGGCCCCGGCCTCGGCGAACACCGCCAGCAGTCGCGCCAGGCCGCCGGGCCGATCGCTGACACGGACGAAGAGAATCATCCGTCGACCGGATTGCGTCTCATGGCGTTGGATGAGACCGGGCACCACACCGAGATCCACGTTGCCTCCCGACAGCACCACGCAGGTGGTGCCGGTGGCTGCCGGTGGCACGCGTCCGGAGATCAGTGCCGACACCCCGACTGCTCCGGCTCCCTCCACCAGCAGCTTGGATCGCTCCATGAGCAGCATCATGGCATCGGCCACCGAATCCTCGGTCACCGTGACGATCTCGTCGAGCCAGGTCTCGATGAGCGGTCGGGTGACCTCACCGGGCTTCTTCACGGCGATGCCGTCGGCGAGAGTCAGCACCGGACCCGCAGGTACGTCACCGGTCACGTACGGGGCACACGATTCGATCTGCACGCCGATGACGTGCACCTGCGGTGACGTCAGCTTGACGGCGATGGCCGTACCGGCGGCCAACCCTCCGCCACCGAGAGGAATGATCACCGTGGCCAGATCGGGAACGTCCTCGAGCAGTTCGAGTCCGAGAGTGGCCTGACCGGTCACCACCACCGGATCGTCGTAGGGATGGCAGAAGTGCAGACCACCTTCGGCGGCCCGGGCACGAGCCGCGGTGACCGCGTCCTCGAGTGTCGATCCGGTTTCCACGACCGTGGCGCCGTAGGCACGGCAGGCGGCCATCTTGGCGATAGGTGCCGTGGTGGGGACGAAGATCTCGCACGGCACGCCGAACGAACGCGCTGCGAAGGCCAGGGCTTGGGCGTGGTTGCCGGCGCTGCCGGCGGTGACTCCGGCGGCGGCCGCCGGACCGAGGGAGGCCACTTTGTTCATGGCCCCGCGGATCTTGAAGCTGCCGGTGCGCTGCATGTTCTCGGCCTTCAGCACGATGGTGCCGCCGGTGCGCGCGCTGAGTGCCGCCGATGCGGTGACCGGCGTGTGTTCGACCACGTGGCGGGACCGTTCCCGCGCCGACATGATGTCGGCAGTCGATATCGAGGCGGCGGTCATCGCTGGTTACGGTATCTGCGTGCGCTGTCTGGTCATTGCCAATGCCGTCGATGCCGACAGCGGATTCGTGGGCGAGAGGTTGCGGCACCACGGGTTCACCCTGCATGAAGGACACCGGGAGCATCCGGCCGACTGGCCCGATCTCTCGGGACACGATCTGGTGCTTCTCCTCGGCTCGGAATGGAGCGTTTACGACCCGGCGGTGTCGGAGTCGGTGGCCGCCGAGACCCACCTGATCCGGTCAGCCACGGAACGAGGGGTTCCGATCCTCGGGATCTGCTTCGGGGCCCAAATGGTCTCCCACGCCTCGGGAGGGCGAGTGTCCCGGGCGGCCCGACCCGAGGTCGGCTGGCACATGGTCGCCAGCGACATCCCCGACCTCGTGGCCCCCGGCCCCTGGCTGCAATGGCACTACGACGTGTTCGACACGCCGCCGGGTTTCACCTGCTCGGGTCGATCGGAATCCGGACCCCAGATCATCCGGGCCGGACGGGTGCTGGCCACCCAGTTCCACCCCGAAGCCACCGAGACCATGTTGGCGCGCTGGTCCTCGGGTGCGGGCGCCATGGAATTGGAGCGAATGGGTCAGACCCGGGATCGATTCATGGACGAGACCCGCACGCACGTGGTCACGAGCCGCGGGCACTGCGACCGTCTGGTGGATTGGTTCGTGGAGTCGGTCGCCCAGGTGCACTGACGACGCCAGACCCGTCACACGCTGGGAGAAGTTGGGTCCCCTCCGGGGACCCGTAGTAGGTTCTAGGCGATGTCGGATTTCCTGAGGTCCTACCTCGTCGTGTTCTGGTTCGGGCTGGCGGCCCTGCTTCTGGCCTCGCTCCTTCTCGGAATCGCCGTTCTCATCCGACCCTCCCGACCGAACCGAGAAAAGCTGCTGACCTACGAAAGCGGCGTGGATCCGGTGGGGGAGGGCTGGTCCCAGAGCCAGATCCGCTACTACGTGTTCGCCCTCTTGTTCGTCATCTTCGACGTGGAAGCGGTGTTCATCTTCCCCTGGGCCACGCAGTTGGAACGTTACGCCGGTTTCGGCCTGGTGGAAATGGGTGTGTTCGTCGGAGTTCTGCTGCTGGGACTCGTCTACGCCTGGCGCAAGGGCGTCCTGCGCTGGGTGTGAGGGACAAGGAGTCACATGGGTCTCGTTGATCGCGGGCGGCTGCCCAAGCCGCTCAATTCACTTCTGAACATCGGCCGCTCCTACAGCTTGTGGGTGTACCAGTGGGGTCTGGCCTGTTGTGCCATCGAGATGGGCGCCGCCTTCGGTTCGCCGCGTTACGACGTGATGCGCCTCGGGGTCATTCCCCTGCCGGCGAGTCCGCGCCAAGCAGACCTGGTGGTCATCTCGGGAACCGTCACCGACAAGATGGCACCGGCCATCAAGCGTCTGTACGAACAGATGCCCGAGCCGAAGTACGTGATCTCCATGGGATCGTGCGCCAACTGCGGTGGTCCCTATTGGGACAGCTATTCGGTCACCAAAGGTGTGGACCAGATCATTCCGGTCGACGTGTACGTCCCGGGATGCCCGCCGCGGCCCGAAGCACTTCTCGAAGGTGTGGTGCTCCTGCAGCAGCGCATCCGCAACGAGGACATGGGAGCGCGCTGGCGCGGCGAGGGCTACAAGCCGATCGTGGTCGGCGGCGGCACCCCCGACGGGGCGCGTGAACGAGGTGAGTTGCATGGCGTCGCCTGACACGGCTACGACATCGGACGCTGGCAGTTCCGTCGCGGCTCTTCCCGGCGACACGTTGCGCCAGGGAATCGTGGACGGGTTGCGCAGCCATCTCGGCGCCGATCTCGTGGATGCGCTCGTCAAGCCGGGGGACGACGTCTGGGTGCGTGTGAACGCGTCGGTGTGGAAGACGACCGGTCTGGCTCTCAAGTCCATGGGATTCGATTACTTCTGCTTCTTGTCGGCCATCGACTGGTTGCCCTCGCCCTATGGCAAAGGCGAAGACGATCCGACGGCGCCACCCGTTGAGCGGGACGACACGATTCGTCAGGGATATGCCGGTGGATCGACCCGCCTGCAACTTCTGGCTCGCGTGGTCGATTCGGCGCGGTTCGTGGGCGTGAATCTGAAGTGCGACGTGGACGATGCCCACCCGGTGGTCGACAGTTGGGTCCAGGTGTACGCCGGCGCCAACTGGCACGAGCGTGAGACCCATGAGATGTTCGGCATCTCTTTCGCCGGCCATCCGGATCTGCGCAACATGTACCTGCCGACCGAATTCGAAGGACATCCGCTCCGTAAGGACTTCCCGTTGTTGGCCCGCATGGTGAAGCCGTGGCCCGGCATCGTCGACGTGGAACCACTGCCCGGCGGCGGGGACGATGAGGAAGGTGACGAGTCATGACATCGACCGAATCGCTGCTCGATCGCCGGCAGATGGCCTACATCGCCTCGCAGGCCGCCGACGCCCGCGTCAACGTGGAACTCGAGACCGAGGGCATGACCCTCAACATCGGACCGCAGCACCCGGCGACGCACGGAACCTTGCGCATCATCGCCCGTCTCGACGGTGAACAAGTGGTCTGGGCCGAACCGTCCTGCGGGTACATGCACCGGGGTTACGAGAAGCTCACCGAGGTCCGTACCTATCCGCAGGTGACGGCGCTCATCAACCGCATCGATTGGCTCGGTTCCTTCGCCAACGAAGTTCCCTTCATCCTGGCGGCCGAGAAGTTGATGGAAGTCGAGGCTCCGCCTCGCGCCCAGTGGATCCGCACCATCCTGTTCGAGTTGTCGCGCATCGCCAACGTGTCGCTGTTCCTCGGCGACCTGGGCGTGCAGATGGGCGCCATCACCCCGGTGTTCATGGCCTTCCGCGACCGTGAATACGTGCTGAACCTCATCGAAGGCGCAACCGGCGGTCGCTTCCATCCCAACTTCGATCGCATCGGCGGATTGAAGGACGATCTGCCCGCCGGTTTCGTTGACGAGACCAAAGCGGTGATGAAGAAGTTGCGGAACTTCTGCGACGAGATCGAGAACCTGCTCTTCGGCAACGAGATCTTCCAGAGTCGTACCCGCGGCATCGGTGTCATCCCGAAGGACGTGGCCCTGCAGTACGGATTGTCGGGGGCCAACCTGCGCGCCAGTGGTGTGGACTGGGATCTGCGTCGCGATCAGAGCCTGCCCATGTCCTGGAACCAGGTGGACTGGAAGGTCTGGACCCATCCCGATGGCGACAGTTTCGCCCGGTGCTGGGTGCGTCTCCAGGAAGTCCGGGAATCGACCCGCATCGTCGACCAATTGTTGGACGGCATTCCGTTCGGTCCGGTGATGGCCAAGGTGCCCCGCATCATCAAGGTGCCCGAGGGCGAGGCCTGGGTCTCGACCGAGAACCCGCTCGGTGAGATGGGCTACTACGTGGTGTCGAAGGGAGATCTCGGTCCGTTCCGAGTGAAGATCCGGTCGGCCAGTTTCAACAACATCTCCATCGTGCCCTGGGTGCTGAAGGGCGTCTACGTACCCGACATCATCACGATCCTCGCGTCTCTCTATTTCATCCTGGGGGACATCGATCGATGAGCGCGTTGATCGCCGCCGACCTTCCTTATTGGACGCAGGCTCTGCTGCGCGTCCTGGGCGGAATCCTGGCCGTGCTCCTGCCGGCCGGAACCATCGTCTATCTGTTCCTGTTCAAGATGATGTCGTTCATGCAGAGCCGCCTCGGACCCATGGAAGCCGGGCCGTACGGGTCGCTGCAATTGTTCGCCGAAGTCGGCAAATGGCTGCAGAAGGAAGACATCACGCCCGAACGCGCTGATCGCATCATCTTCAAGATGGCCCCGTTGGTGGTGCTCACGAGCACCTTCCTCCTGGTGGCCGTGGTGCCCTTCGGACCCGATGCCTGGTTCACCGATTTCGAAGCCGGCGTCTTCTACATGCTGGCGGTGTCGTCGGTCAGCGTGCTCGGCATCTTGATGGCCGGTTGGGCGAGTGCCAACAAGTACTCGCTCCTCGGTGGTCTGCGGGCCGCCGGTCAGCTGATCGCCTATGAACTCCCGATGGTGCTGGCGGTCATCGGCGTGGTGATCCAGGCCGGGACCATGAATCTGCAGGGGATCGTCCAGGCCCAGAACGCCGGCGCGATCTTCGGGTGGGACGGACTCGGCAATCCGTATCTGCTCACCCAGTTCGTGGGATTCGTGATCTTCATGATCGCCGTCCAGGCCGAACTCACCCAGGCTCCTTTCGACATGCCGATCGCCGAATCCGAACTGGTGTCGGGCTACATGACCGAGTACTCCGGTTTCCGCTTCCTCACTTTCTTCATCGCCGAATTCGCCACCGCCGGAGTCTTCGCCCTCATCGCCTCGGTTCTCTTCCTCGGCGGTTGGGGAGTGCCCTTCGCCTGGTTCGGTTGGGAGAACATCGACGACGTCGACGACTGGATGAACATCGTCGGACCCCTGATCATGTTCACCAAGATGCTGCTGCTGGCCTTCGTGATCATGTGGGTCCGCTTCAGCTATCCCAGATTCCGTGAAGACCAGCTGCAGCGGTTCGCGTGGAAGGTTCTCGTCCCGGTGTCCCTGGTGAACATCATGATCACCGCGATCCTGAAGGTGGCGTTCTGATGCCCAAAGTCCCCGGTCTGGTCAAAGGTCTCGGTGTCACGCTGAACACCCTGGTGCGCACCGCTACCAAGGGTTCCAACACCGTTCAGTACCCGCACGAGAAGGAGGCGCCGCCGTTGCGCGCCCGGGGTGTCATCGCGCTCCGCGAGGACAATTGCACGGCCTGCATGCTGTGTGCCCGGTCCTGTCCGGACTGGTGCATCTACATCGAGGGCCACAAGGAACTGGCCCCGCCGCGCCGCGCCGGTGGCAAACCCCGCCAGG
>JBJTYE010000202.1:0-2778 GCA_046082625.1 Actinomycetota bacterium
CCCACGGCGCGTCGCACCCCCGACGACTTCGAGATCCTGGCCATGGCCACCACCTCCATCGACGACGACATGGAGCGCGCCTACGACCGAGTGCGGCCGACCATCGCTCTGTACGTCGGAGGGATGGGTGCCCAGGAGATGAACTTCCACGCCGACGTCTTCCGTCGCCTCGGCTACGAACAGGCCGTCGACACCATTCAGGAACTCTTCTTGAACGGCAAGCAGGCCGAAGCCATCGCCGCGGTTCCGAACGCCATGATCGACGAAATCTGTCTGGTGGGACCGCCGGCCAAGATCAAGGATGACCTGGCCGCCTGGCGCGAGAGTCGCGTCACCACGCTCATCGTCGGTGGATCACCGGACACGCTGCGCACCATGGCCGAGTTGGTCTTCAGCTGAGAGGGGATCGCCATGACCATGCCCGATTACTTGCGCGAGTTGGCCGCCAAGGTGTCGAACTGGGGACGTTGGGGAACCGATGACCGCCGTGGCACGTTGAACCTGATCGATCGCGCCGCCGTCCAACGCGGTATGGCCGCAGCCCGCCAGGGCAAGGTGTTCTCGTTGGCTTTCCCCTTCGACGAGAACGGCCCGCAGTTGGGATTCATTCCGGGGCGCATCAATCCCGAACGCAGCATGATCGCCATCAACACCTCGCTCACCGGAGATCCCGGTGACTTCACCAACAGCGACGACGCCGTGTCCATGGGAATCCAGGCCTCGACCCACCTCGATTCTCTGGCACACGTGGGATACGACCACCTGCTCTACAACGGCGTCTCCATGGACACCGTGGACGAAGCCGGTGCGCACGAATTGGGGATCGAACGCGTCGGCCCGGTGGCCACGCGGGGCATCCTGTTGGACATCGCTCGTCTGCACGGCGTCGAGTACTTTGACGACAACCATCCCATCGGTGCCGACGATCTCGATCGGGCGGCTGCCATGGCCGGCCTGACCGTGCAACCGGGGGACGCCATCTGCGTGCGCACCGGTCACCAGCACTGGCTGCGGGTCGGGGACAAGGTGCACTACTCGCACCCCACTCCGGGACTCGGTCAAGGAAGCATCGAATGGATCCGCGATCACGACGTGGCCATCGTGGCCACCGACACCATCGTCTTCGAGTGCTATCCGCCGGAAGATCCGGCGGCGCTGCTGCCGGTGCACATGATCAACATCCGCGACATCGGGCTCACCCAGGGTCAGAACTTCGTCCTCGACGAGTTGGCCGCCGACTGCGCAGCCGACGGGCAATACGACTTCCTGCTCACGGCCACCCCGTTGCCGTTCACCCGAGGTGTGGGGGGACCGGTGGCCCCGACGGCCATCAAATAGACGTCCATCTGGACGTCGTTCAGCGGTCGGCCACGGCGCACCAGGCCGTCCCACTGGCGGTGACCTGCCGATCCCAATCGAGGAACGCCTCGCGCCGCCGGTCGCTGCTCGATGCCAGTCCGGGTTCGAAGAAGGTCTGCGTGATGGGCACACCGTCCCGCTGGGTCTCGGTGAGGGCCCGCACGAACGTCTCGGTCAGTACTTCACCGTCGCGGTCGGTGTCGGCCCAGAGGGGTCGCCGGGAGCGGTAGGTGACGGCCATCGGCAGGTTCGGACCTTCCTCGGCCGTGCGATGCAAGAACATCTGCGCTCGTTCGTACCAGCGGCGCAAAGCGTCGTCGTCGAGCAGGCGATCCGATCCCAGATCCGTCGTGATACGGACGCCGACGATGTCGATGGCCCCGGCCAGGTCCGGCAGGTCGCGATCGGCGCGACCGGGGATGACCACGGTTCCGTCCCGCAGGCCGCGCAGGAAGGTACGCCACACCAGATGATCGCGACGGCGGGCTTCGGCTGCGGCCTCGGGGGATTCGTCGGCTGGAGTGATGGCCCGCACCGTGAACGATCCGGCCACGGGCGGACCGCCCCGCAAGATGCGCCAGGCATCGCGCCACGCCTCCACCATCGTGTGCACCAATTCGCCGTGCTGTCGTCCGTCGTCGGCGGCATTGCGATCGGCGAAGCCGATCGGATCGTCGATGGGGAACCAGCCGGCCAATCGATCTCCGAACGTGTCGGCCACTGTTTCCACGAAACGCGGCCACCAGCGACCGGCGGCCTTGGCATCGGCGAAGGCACCGAGGTCGTCGAACCACTGCGGGAACGTCGACTCCAACAACGTGGCCCAGACCCGCACACCGGCCCGCTCGGCGGCGGTGACGATGTCGCCGTACCACTCGGCCCATGCGCCGTCGAGAGAGTTCGGTCGAGGTTGCAAACGGGACCAGTCGAAGCCGAGACGGATGTCGGTGATGCCCTGTTGCGCGAGGAGGGCGACGTCCTCGATGCTCCGGGTGCGGAAACCGTTGCCGGTGCGTGACGGGTCGGGACGATTGCAGGAGGCAGCCGGTCCGAGACACGCCGTCACCGGCAGATTCACGCCAACGGGCACAGGTGTCCTCAAGTGACGATCAGGCGACGAAGGGCGAACGAGTCCACAGTTCGCCGGTGTCGTTGTTGCCTCCGAGTTTGGCTTTGGAGGTCAGCGAGACCACTTCGACGTCACCGAGTCCGCGCAACGACAAACTGTTGTGGTTGTGCTCTTCCACGCCAAGGGGTAGGCGGCGGATGTCGGCGCGGCAGATGAGGACTTCGTTGTGCTCGGCGGCATCGCACAGACGCGACGCCAAATTCACCGAAGTACCGATGTAGTCCTCGCCCTGGAACATCAGCACCTCACCGGTGGCGATGCCGACGCGCACCGTCAACGGCTGGCAGACC
>JBJTYE010000203.1:0-13503 GCA_046082625.1 Actinomycetota bacterium
TTGTCACCGAGTGGAAAGTGTTGCGACGGAAAAATTTCCTTGCACAGTGCATAAAACCCCGGCGGGAAGAACGCTCCCAAACGAGGCTCGAATCACTCCGGCGGCGCGAGGGACACGTCGATCGCCGGACCCGACACCGTCAGGAGCCGCGACCGAGTTCTCGCGACCGTTCGGTGGCGGCGCGCACCGCCGCCCGGAATGCCTCCGGAACTCCGGCCTCGAACAACACGGCGAGACCGGCGGCCGTGGTGCCCTGGGGGGAGGTGACCCGTTCCCGCAGAAGGCGCGGCTCGTCACCGCGCCACAGCAACGCGGCCGACCCCACGAACAGTTGGCGCACCAGATCGGCGGCTTGGCCCCGATCCAGTCCGACGTCCACGGCGGCCTCGATCAAAGCTTCGGCCACCAAGAAGAGATAGGCCGGACCGCTGCCGGTCACTCCGGTGATGGCGTCGAGATCGGTTTCGGGGACCTCCACCACCAGACCGACGGCGCCGAGAATCCGACGCGCCCAATCCCGATCGTCCGGAGTCGTACCGGCACCACCGGCGATCGCCGATGCGCCCTGGCCGACCAGTGCTGGCGTGTTGGGCATGGAGCGAACCACGGCCACGTCGGGGCTGGCGATCGCACTCTCGAGCGTGGCCAAAGTGACCCCGGCGGCGATGGAGAGCAGACGTTCGGCTCCGGCCCGCACCGCGGCTGCTGCGGCCGCCGCGGCATCGGGAGGTTTGACGGCGATGACCGCCGCCCGGCACGGCACCAGGTCGGCCTCGATGGTGCATCCCGGAAACATGTCGGCGAGCACGGCGCGACGTTCGGCCGAGACCTCGACGATGGCCAGATCGGCGGGCGCCACGCCACCGGAATCGAGCAGACCCTGAGCCAGAGCCGCTCCCATGTTGCCCCCACCGATGATGGCCAAGGCATGTGTCCGCATCGCCGACGTCATGTCGTCACGGTACCGGTCGTCACGGCACCGGGCGCCATCACCCGGCGAAGCGGGAGGCGAAGCCGATGTACAGCAGCGGTCGGAACGCCTGCTCGGTGTAGGCGTACATGGATCCGATGATGCGATCCAGCTCCGGTTCGGTGAGCCCGCTCAAGGGCAGATCACCGCGCAGGAACACGGCGTCTTCGTCACCGATGGAGAAATGCGCGCCGATCAGTGAGTCGTTGCGGCGCAGGAGGTTCTCGTTGAAGATGTCCAGGTTCTCCTCCGGTGCCGGCATCACGTAGGTCTCGTAGCGAAGGGTGCGCTGACCGAGGGTCACCCAGACCGTGATGAAGTCCTTGGACTCACCCTTCATGCGCACGTACCAACGAGCCCGGAAGGCCGGGTCGGGTTCGGCGTGATCGATGGCGACGATGTTGCTGGTCGAACCATCGCCCGTGACACCATCGCCCGTGACACCACCGCCCGACCGGCCCGACGACATCATGCGGGCCAACCACTCATCGATCCGTCGCTCCAGAACCGCCAGCGACTCGTCGTCGAACAGATCGCTCACGAGCAGTGGACGAGTGACCGCGAGGTGATGTCGGTGTAGAGCCGACGCAGGCGGGCAGCCGCGAAGCTCCAGGTGTAGCGACGACCCCGGACGGCCGCCGCGGCCCCCATGGCCTCGGCCGCGGCACTGTCGCCGAGCAGACCGGCCGTGTACCGGGCGAACATCTCCGGATCCCGATCCGGCACCAGGAAGCCCGTCGCCCCGTGATCCACGAGCGACAGCAATCCCCCCACCGCACTGGCCACCACCGGTGTTCCGCAGGCGGCGGCTTCGAGGGCCACCAATCCGAAACTCTCGGACCGACTGGGGACCCAGACCGCGTCGGCGGCGCGGTAGTACGTCGACAAGATGTGATGGGCCTGGGGTGCCACGAAGTGGACCTGCGGCTCGAGACCGAGGGACTGCACGAGTGTGCGCACCCGTGTCACTTCGATGTCGCCCTGGGACCCGCTGGCTCCGCCGACGATGTACAGCGACGCGTCGGGTCGCTGCAATGCCGCCAGGGCCTGCACGGCCACGTCCACACCCTTCAGAGGTTGGATCCGTCCGACGAAGAGCAACACCGGGCCGTCGCCCATGCCCAGGGCGCGGCGCGCCCCTCGCTTGTCGCCCGGGGTGAAGAAGGCGTGCTCCACACCCGGCGCCACGATCTCGATCCGACCCGGCGGGTCGCCGTAGAGACGGCGGAACTGCTCCTCTTCCTCGTCGCAGCTCACGCAGATGGCGTCGGCACACCTGATGATCTCGGCTTCGGCTCGTTCGCGTCGTTCGGGTTCCGGGTCTCCCCCTTCGGCCTTGACCCGGGCCAAGGTGTGGAAGGTGGTGACGAGCGGGATCTCCAGTTCGTGTTTGATGGAGTGTCCGGCGATCCCGGAGAGCCAGTAATTGGCGTGCACGACCTCGGCCGCCTGGCCGCGGTGCATCTCGTCGAGGACGAAGTCGGTGAAATCGGGAACGACCGACTCGAGTTCCTCCTTGGGGAGATCGTGTCGACCGGCCGGTACGTGCACCACGCGGTGATTGGGTTCGACCAGGACTTCACGGGGCAGTCCGTTGCGCCATTCGCGGGTGTAGGTGGTGACCTCGACTCCGGCGTGGGCCAGACCGGTGACCAGTTCACGGACGTACACGTTCATACCGCCCGAATCTCCGACGCCGGGTTGAGCCAGCGGAGAGGTGTGGAAGGAGAGCATGGCCACTCTGGTCACGACGAGCAACCTACCGGGACGGTGTGGCAGCTGAATCCGGCGAGTTGCGGATCAGCTGTCGAGGAGCGAGTCCACCGAGGCGTCACCGCTCTTGTAGCGGTGCACCAGTTCGGCGGTGAGGGCATCGATCCGCCCGAAAAGAGTGTGACGGATCTCGGATTGGGCGGACTCGAAAGCCCGCAGTCCGGACTCCAGCGCCTCGAGAGCCGCGTCGTCGAGGTCGGACATGTCGTCGAATCCCAGCCGATCGCAAAGGTCGTCGAACTCCCTCAGCAACGAATGGTCGGCAGCCACCTCGGTATCCCGGGGCGGACGGGCCGACCCGGTTCCGGGTGCCGGGCCCACTCCCGAGCGGACGATGTCGTCCAAGGAGATCTCTCCGGTGCCGTCGCGACGACTGGTCCGCACGGCGACCACCAGGTCGATGCGCCCCTGGGCCAGACGACGCACGAAGGACACGGCGTCCTCCCGCTGGCGCAAGGTGTCGCGCGCAGAACGCAGTTCGGCCAGTGGCAACGTCGACGGATCCGGGTGGGTGCCGAGATCGGTGGCCGACGAGTCGCTCATGATCCCCCCAGATTATTCACTGGCGCCCGGCACGGTGGTCACTTCCGGGCTCACCCTCCCGACACCGGCGGCAGCACGGCGACCTCGTCGGTCTCGCTCACGGGTGTGGATCCGGGCACCGGCTCACCGTTCACCCAGATCCGACACGTCGGTAACAAGGCCGCGAAATCCGGGCCGTAACGCGCCACGGCCACGGCGATCACGTCGTCGACCGTCAAGGACGTCTCATGCCCGGAGTCCTCCGGAAGCACGGTGTCCACGGATCGTCCAGCCACTTCGCGCGCTCGTGCGAACAGACGAAGTGTTGCCACAGGAGCGAGCGTACCGCCAGTACCCTTCGACCCCGTGACGACCCCCGGAGAAGCGATATCGGAGAAAGTTGCTCCGATCACCCGCGTTCTGATCCTGCGTCACGGTCAAAGCGAATGGAACGCACTCGGTCGCTGGCAGGGCCAGGCCGATCCGCCGCTCACCGACCTGGGTCGCCAGCAAGCCCTCACCGCCGCGCAGCTGATCGCCACCGAGTGCCCGACCTTCCGCGCCGTGATCACCAGTGATCTGGATCGCGCCCGCGAGACCGGACTCACCATCGCCGGGGTCCTCGGCTGCGATGTGCATCATCTCGATCCCCGGTGGCGCGAGAACCACGCCGGCGAGTGGCAGGGGCTGACTCCGGAAGAGATCCGCGCCCAATGGCCCGGGTATCTGGAGAACGATCGTCGTCCCCCGGGATTCGAGGCGGCGTCGTCCACCGTGGCCCGAGCCCGCGACGCCCTCGACGACATCGTCGCTCGTCATGCCGGCACCTGCGTCCTGGTGATCTCGCACGGCGGCGTGTTGCGTCTGCTGCAGACCGAGTTCACCGGAACCCAGCAGCGCTTCCCGAATCTGTCGGGATCCTGGTTCGAACATTCCGAGCCCCACGGCTGGACCATGGGGTCCTTGCTCTTCCCGCTCCAGCGCGTCACCCCCGACGGGACCGTGGAGTGACCGTGACGGCGCGGCGCTCCCATCCCTTCGAGATCGAGGTCGTCCGCTCCAAGCGGCGGCGGCGCAGCGTGAGCGCCGAACTGGTGGGGACCACTCTGAAAGTGTCCATCCCGGCCTGGATGTCCCAACGCGAAGAAGAGCGCAGCGTGGACGAGATGGTGCGCCGCTTCACGCGCTACGTCGCCACCACCGAAATCGATCTGGCGGATCGGGCTCGCACGCTGGCCACTCGGTACGGTCTGCCGCTGCCGGATCACATCGAATGGGCCAGCAACCTGAAGGCCGTGTGGGGACTGTGCACCCCCGAGGATCGATCGGTGCGCATCTCGGAACGGTTGGTGGGATTCCCGTCGTGGGTTCTCGACTACGTGATCATCCACGAGTTGGCCCATCTCCGAGTGAGCGGACACAACCGCGACTTCTGGGCTCTGGTGCGCAAGTTCCCCAAGACCGAACGGGCCATCGGCTATCTCATGGCCAAGTCCGGTTCCGGACCGGACGAGGTCGAGCCGGGTGACATCGAAGCCAGTGACATACCCGGAGACCAGCTGTCCCTGGATCTGATGAGCGACAGCCGAACCAGTGACGGCCTCACCAACGGCATGTCGTCGGGTCACCGGGTTCCCTGACAAGATTCCCGACGCCCCATGCCTCTTCTCGACGACACCTTCCCGGCCGAAACGCGTCGGCACATCGTCACGGTCACCGTGGCCCGTCTCAATTCGAACGCCTGCTTCCGCTTCGCCCCGCCGTTCCTGGCCAGCATCTCCGACGACTTCGGCATCTCGCTCAGTCGCCTCGGTGTGGCCCTGATGATCACCGAATTGGTGATGGGCACCGCACCCCTGCTCGGCGCCGTCGTGGACCGCATCCCGCGCCGCACGGCCATGGCCGCCGGGCTCGCCGGCGTGACCGGGGCCTCCACTCTGGCCGCCGTCAGTCAGTCGGTCTGGCTCTTCGTCGTCGGCATCACCCTCCTCGGACTCTCGAAGTTCGTGTTCGACATCGGTATGACCGCTTGGGTCAATGATCACGTGGACTACGAACGGCGTGGCCGGGTCATCGGCATCACCGAGACGTCGTGGGCTCTCGGTCTGCTCATCGGCGTGACCATCATGGGTCTGGTGGCCTCGGCCACCTCCTGGCGGTGGGGTTACATCGTCGGCGCCCACAGCGTGGCGGTGATGGTGGTGGTCGTCTCGGTGCGCCTGGACGGTGGCGACGCCCCGGGATCACGACGCCACCACGACACCGAACGCCACCCGCTGCCCCGCCGCGGATTGTTGATCGTGGCCGGGATGTTCTTTCTCATGGCCGCCAGCCAATGCATGTTCGTGACCTTCGGGTCGTGGCTCGCCGACGAGTACGACTTCAGCGACGCCGCCATCGCCGGAGTGGTCTTCGCCCTCGGAGCCTTCGAACTTGTGGCCTCGCTCACCAGCGCCCATCGCACCGATGTATGGGGCAAGGAGCGCAGCACCATCGCCGGGGCCCTACTCATCGTCCCGAGTGGCTTGCTGTTGTTGATCGCACAACACAATGTGGCGATCGGTCTGGTGCTCGTGGCGACGTTCCTTCTGGGTTTCGAATTCGCCATCGTGAGCATGCTGCCGATCGGCGCCAACATGATCCCGGGTGCACCCGGCCGCGGCATGGGATTCATGATCGGTGGCGGAACTCTCGGTCGGGCGGCCATGTCGGTGGCGGCCACGGCCGGATTCGATGCTTTCGGTTTCGGAGCGCCGGCTCTCATCGGGGCCGTGTGCGCCACCGGCACGGTGCTGTGCGTTCTCGTCTACGCCAAGGTGAGCGCGCGCGTCCCCACGGCGATCCAGGTGACGTGAGGCCGGGTTCCGGGTGCTGATCGTGAACTAGCCGCGATATCGGTTGGTGATCGGCAGCCGGCGGTCCTTGCCGAAGGCCTTCTCGGTCACCCGCACTCCGGGCGGACACTGGCGCCGCTTGTACTCGTTCAGATCCACGAGCCGCGCCACCCGCCGCACGATGTCGGCCGGGTGGCCGAGTTCGATGATCTCGGCGGCCGTGCGGTCCTGTTCCACGTACAGGGCCAGGATCGGATCGAGCACGTCATACGGCGGCAGGCTCTGATCGTCGCGTTGATCGGGACGCAGTTCCGCCGAGGGCGGTTTGGTGAGCACGCTCTGGGGAATGACGTCGGTTCCGGCCCGCTGGTTCACGTAGCGACTGAGGGCGAAGACGTCGGTCTTCAGCACGTCCTTGATGACCGCGTAGCCACCGACCGAGTCGCCATAGATGGTGAAGTAGCCGACGGCCATCTCGCTCTTGTTGCCGGTGGTCAGCACCATCCAGCCGAACTTGTTGGAGAGTGCCATCAAGGTTTGACCGCGGCAGCGGCTCTGCAGATTCTCTTCGGTGAGATCGGCTGGTCGATCGGCGAAGCTCGGAGCCAGCATCTCCAGATACGCCGAGAACGCCGGTTCGATGGAGATGGTCCGACAGTCGATGCCGAGGGCCCGGGCCAAGGCATAGGCATCGGTGATCGATCCTTCGGACGAGTAACGCGAGGGCATGGCCACCCCGTGCACGTGATCGGCGCCGAGGGCTTCCACGGCCACCGCCGCCACCAACGACGAATCGATCCCGCCCGAGAGTCCGATGACCACGTCGCTGAACCCGTTCTTGTGGACGTAATCCCGCGTCCCGAGCACCAAGGCGGCGTACAACTCGTCGAGATCGGTACGAAGCGGGGTGATCGCGACCGGTGTTGCACCCATCGTGACTGATCTCGTCGTGACCGGCACGACCGCGAGACTCACTGATGTCGTGTCGCGCCCAGGCGATGTTTCCTCGACGACCACGTTCACGACGACGTCCACGAATTCCAGGCCTTCGGCGAATTGCGGCAACCGGGCGATCACGGTCCCCAGCGCATCCACCACCACCGACGCCCCGTCGAAGACCAGCTCGTCCTGGCCGCCGACCTGGTTCACGTACACGATGGGACACGAGGTCTCCCGAGCGCGAGTGGTCAGCATCTGTTCGCGCTCACGCACCTTGCCGCGGTGATACGGCGACCCGTTGATGTTGACGTTGATCTGCGCGCCGCCCGTGGCGAGTCGCGCCACCGGACCATCGGCGTACCAGATGTCCTCACAGATGGACAGCCCCACCCGCACGCCGGCGATGTCGTAGAGCACGTGATCGCCCCGACCCGGTTCGAAGGTGCGCTCCTCGTCGAAGACGTCGTAATTGGGCAACAGTCGTTTGTGGTAGATCCCGTGGATCGCGCCGTCGGCACACACCGCCGCGGCATTGTGCAGAACCGCCCGGCCACCCACGTGCTGACCGTCGCCGTCCACGAAACCGATCACCGCTGCGCACCGGCCGGTCCTGGCCGCCAGTTCGTCGAGGATCCTGCGATTGTCCCGCACGAAGCCGGGTTTCAACACCAGGTCTTCGGGCGGATACCCGGTGATCGAGAGTTCCCCGAACACCACGAGATCGCAGCCCGCGGCCACCGCTCGCTCGTAGGCCGACCAGATGGCGTCCCGGTTCCCCTCGAGGTCCCCGACCACCGGATTCAGTTGGGCCAGAGCCACTCGAAGTGTGAGACCTTCGGTCAGAACGTCACCGGACAGGAGACCCTCGGAAATGACATCGGTGTCATCTCGCTGTCCGGCCATGTCACCGAGGATATGTCGGCGAGGACGCGGACCGGATCGGGACCCGATCGAGCCCGGATCATGTCTCTGCGGCCCCGTTCACACAGCGTTCACAATCGGGCAATGGCGAAGTAACTGCTTCCTGCGAGATTATTGGGGTCCGGACGTGACCGAGACCCGGTCATCATGGGTACCCCTTACACATAGCCAGGTCGTTCCCGGAACGCCTGGAGGAATCATCGGAGGAAACCGTGGCCTATCAAGCCGAATACATCTGGATCGACGGCACCGAACCGACGCCGTTGCTGCGCTCCAAGACCAAGATCCTGGCCGACGATGTCACCACACCGCCGGTGTGGGGATTCGACGGCTCGTCGACCAATCAGGCCACCGGTGAAGCCTCCGACTGCGCGCTGCAGCCCGTGTTCACCTGTCCGGACCCGCTGCGCGGCGGCAACAACATCCTGGTGATGTGCGAGGTCCAGCTGGCCCGCACCGGTGCCCCGCATCCGACCAACACCCGCGCCGCCTGCGCCGAAGCCGCCAAGAAGTACGCCGGCGAAGAGATGATCTTCGGTATCGAGCAGGAATACACCATGATGCGCCCCGACGGCAGCCCGCTCGGCTTCCCCACCGGTGGCGGATTCCCCCTGCCCCAGGGTCCCTACTACTGCGGTGTCGGTACCGGTCGCGTCATCGGTCGTGAGATCATCGAAGAGCACACTCAGGCCTGCCTCGATGCCGGTCTGATGATCGAGGGCACCAATGCCGAAGTGATGCCCGGTCAGTGGGAGTTCCAGATCGGCGCCGCCGACGCTCTGACCGTGAGCGATCACCTGCACGTGGCCCGTTGGTTGCTCCACCGCATCGCCGAGGACTACGACGTGGTCATCTCGCTGGATGCCAAGCCCCAAAAGGGCGACTGGAACGGAGCCGGTGCGCACACCAACTTCTCCACCAAGGCCATGCGCAACGACACCGACATGAAGGCTATCAACGCCGCCTGCGAAGCGCTGAGCAAGAAGGTCATGGAGCACGTCACCAATTACGGTCACGACATCGAGAGCCGTCTCACCGGCAAGCACGAGACCGCCCCCTGGAACAAGTTCAGCTTCGGTGTGTCGAACCGCGGCGCGTCGATCCGTATTCCGTGGCAGGTCGAGAAGTCCGGCAAGGGCTACGCCGAGGACCGTCGTCCGAACGCCAACGTCGATCCCTACACCGTCACCCGACTCCTGCTCGAGACGGTCTGCGGCAGTTGACGTCCTCGCCACGTCCCCATGCGGGCCGCGGCACCTGATTTCCCCAGAACACACGTGATCGCGGTCGGACTCCCGGCCGCGATCATGTTTTCTGGTGGCGACGTCCCCGTGATGACATCCCCGTGAGTTTCTTCCCTGACCCCGGCAGACTGGAGCCATGAACATGCTGAATCAGCAGCGTGATTACGTCCTGCGGACGGTCGAAGAGCGCGGTGTGCGCCTCATCCGTCTGTGGTTCACCGACGTGGTCGGCAGTTTGAAGAGTTTCGCCATCAGTCCGGCGGAACTGGAGAACGCCCTCGAGGACGGTATGACCTTCGACGGGTCGTCCATCGACGGGTTCTCGCGAATTCAGGAGAGCGACGTTCTGGCCATTCCGGATCCGAACACCTTCGTGATGCTGCCCTGGGCCGACGCCAAGTCGCCCGAAGCGCGGGTGTTCTGCGACATCCATCATCTGGACGGCTCACCCTTCGATGGCGATCCCCGTCAGGTGCTGCGCCGCAATCTGCGTCGAGCCCAGGATCTCGGTTTCGATTTCCTCATCGCTCCGGACATCGAGTTCTTCTATTTCGCACCGCCGGAGCCTGGTCAGCCGCCCAAGCCCCTGGACGAGGCCTCGTTCTTCGATCTCACCACCACCGATGTGACCGGATCGCTGCGCAAAGAGACCATCCGCACCCTCGAGACCATGAGCATCCCGGTGGAGTATTCGTTCCACGAGGACGCTCCGTCGCAACACGAGATCGATCTGCGGCACACGGATGCCTTGACCATGGCCGACAGCGTGATGACCTTCCGGTTGGTGGTCAAAGAAGTGGCCGCCGCTCAGGGTGTGCACGCCACGTTCATGCCCAAGCCGCTGGAAGGTGTGCAGGGCAGCGGCATGCATCTGCACATGTCGTTGTCGCGGAATGTCTCGGGCGACCATGACAGCAACGCGTTCTATGCGCCGGACGACGATTACAACCTCTCCGACACCGCCAAGATGTTCATGGCCGGTCTGTTGCGTCACGCCGGTGAGATCACTGCGGTCACCAATCAGACGGTGAACAGCTACAAGCGGCTGGTGCCGGGCTTCGAGGCCCCGGTACACGTGAGTTGGGCCCGCAACAATCGCAGCGGACTCATCCGAGTGCCCATTCCCAAGCGCGCCAATCCCTCGGCCACCCGTATCGAGTACCGATCCCCGGACCCGGCCTGTAACCCGTACCTGGCCTTCTCGGTGATCCTGGCCGCCGGCCTGCGCGGGATCGAGCAGGGCTACGAACTGCCGCCAGAAGCCGACGCCAATTTGTTCGAGATGGGTGACGACGTTCTGCAGAAGATGAGCATCGAGCAGTTGCCGCAATCGCTGGCCGACGCTCTGCGGGTGATGGAGTCGTCCACGCTGGTGCACGAGGCTCTCGGTGAGCACATCTTCGAGTGGTTTGTGCGCAACAAGCGATCCGAGTGGCGGGGCTACAAGACCCAGGTGACTCCGTTCGAGTTGCAGAGATATCTCAAGAGTCTGTGAGTCGTGACGTGGTTGTGACCGGAACCGGATCTTCATGGACCTGATCGCCGTCCATCCCAGTCCTCCGTCACCGGAGTTGGCCCGCACCCTGGATCTGGCCGGGTACGCGTGGAAGGCCGTCAGCTCGGTCGACGAGATCTCCAAGTCATCGTCGGGACGAGCAACCACTGGTTCATCCCCAGGATCGTCGACACAGTCCGCTGACACCTGGCTGGCGGCCATCGTGTCGGGGATGACCGAGGCCGGTCCCGATCTGGAGGGAGCCTGGGCCTTCTGCCGGGCCTTACGTAAGGGTGACGGGGACCCGATCAAGGTTCTGTTGCTGGTCTCGGGAGCCCAACTGGACGAGCTGACTCTGCGCGACGAATTGTTCGACGACTTCTGTTTGCTGCCGTTCCATCCCCGCGAGTTGGAAGCTCGACTTCGTCATTTGGTGGCTCACGACACCGTGGTTCTCAAACCCGATGTCGTGGACTACGGCGGACTGGTCCTCAACCTCGAGACGTATCAGGCCTCGATCGAAGGACGACCACTGGATCTCACCTTCATGGAGTACGAACTGCTGAAGTTCCTGACGCAGAACCCGGGTCGGGTCTTCACTCGGGAGATCTTGCTGTCTCGGGTGTGGGGCTACGACTACTACGGCGGCGCCCGCACCGTCGACGTGCACATCCGACGTCTGCGAGCCAAGTTGGGTGAAGAGCACGCCAACTTGATCCAGACCGTGCGCAGCGTGGGCTATCGCTTCGGTCAGTCCCGCTGGGCCTGAACGGATTCCCCGATCACCAGATTCGAAGATCGCCGAGAGTGAGATTTTCGAGGGTCTCGATCAGTCGTAATTTGCTGACGGGAGTGTCACGGTCAGCCATGTCACGGTCTGCCACGTCACGTTCACCCATGTCTCCGACCAGGAACTCATCACCCAAGTTCTCCGGGATCTGCACCACATTGGGCACGCCGAGCACCCAGCAGCCAGCCGCCAACGCCGAACGCGCCCCGGTCGGTGAATCCTCGATCGCCAGACAGTCCCGCGGATTGACGCCCAATTTCTCGGCGGCCAACAGATACGGCTCGGGATGAGGCTTGCCCTCGGCCACTTCATCGCCGACGACCGTGGCGCTGAAGACCTTCTCCGGCAGACACGCCACCACCTCATCGGCGAAACGCCGCCAGGACATGGTCACGAGTGCGCTCGGGATCTCGGCGTCGCGCACGGCGGTCAGGAGTTCTCGCGCTCCCGGCCGCCACGGGACGTTCTCCCGGAGACGAGCCACGACCCGATCCAACAACAACTCCACGATCTCCGGAGCCGACAAGCGCACTCCCCCATGGGCGCGCATGTACTCCCCGGAATCGAGCAGATCGAAACCCACCACCGCCTTGGCGTGTTCCTCGGACCAGGAGTCGCCGTGCAAGTCCACGACTTCGAACTCGGCCGCGATCCAATAGGGCTCGGTGTCGACGATGGTTCCGTCCATGTCCCACAGAATCGCCGCCGGACGACGGGGTGGATTCTTCACAGTCGCTGGATCTCTCACTGACTTGTGATCTCTCACAAACCCTGGATCCGGGCACTGATCTCGTTGTGCCGACGGACCATGGACTCGAGAGTCGATCCCGACGACGTCTCGAGAATCTCTCCGTCTTTGACGATCACCCGCCCGTGGACCACGGTGTGCGTGGCCTGCGTCGGACCGCAACGCAGCCAGGCCTCCACCGGGTCGGCCACCGCCCCAGCGAATGTGGGACCGGTCAACGACCACACGGCGATGTCCCCAACGGCGCCAACCCTGATCTCACCGATTTCTCCGACACGGCCGAGACACCCGGCCCCGCCCCTCGTCCCCATCTCCAACGACATCCGCGCCGTGCCCTGATCAGCACCGTTACGCAACTTGGCCAGCAGCATCGACTGCCGGGCTTCGAGCCACAACGACGCCGCGTCGGCCGAGGACGAACCGTCCACCCCGAGGCCCACGTGCACGCCGGCGGCACGCAGATCGACCACCGGAGCGATGCCCGAGGCCAGGATCAGATTGCTGCTCGGACAATGGGCCACCCCGATGCGAGCGGCGCCGAGCCGCTTCACTTCATCGGGATTGGGCATCACGCAATGGGCCACCCAGGTGCGGTCGCTGCACCAGCCGGTGCGCTCGAGATACTCCATCGGCCGGCACCCGAAGGTGGCCAACGAGAACTCGTCGTCCTCGGCGTTCTCGGCGAAATGGGTGTGCAGACGAACGTCTAACTTCTCGGCCAACTCCGCCGACTGCACCATCAGTTGTTCGGTGACGCTGAAGGGCGAACACGGCGCCAGCGCGATCCGCACCATGGCCCCGAAGGACCGATCGTGATGCCGATGCACGGCCGCTTCGCTGGCGGCCAGGATCTCGTCGTCGGTGGAGACCACGTCGTCCGGGGGCAGGCCGCCGTCCTTCTGCGACAACGACATCGAACCACGGGTCGGATGAAACCGGATCCCCAACAACTTGGCCGCCTCGATCTCGGCGGTAAGCAGGTCGCCAGCGCCGTGAGGATGGAGATACAAGTGATCCGTCGAGGTGGTGCAACCGGACAAGGCCAGCTCGGCCAGACCCACGTAGGCGCTGACGTGGACGGCTTCTTCGTCGATGTTGCGCCACAGCGGATACAGCGACTGCAACCAGCCGAAAAGGGGCTTGTCGGTCATCGGCGGATAGGCCCGGGTGAGGTTCTGGTAGATGTGGTGATGGGTGTTGATCAGTCCGGGGGTCACCAGACAGTCGGTGGCGTCGAGGGTCTCTTTGGCCGCCGGCACCGGATCGG
>JBJTYE010000204.1:0-12773 GCA_046082625.1 Actinomycetota bacterium
CGCGCAGCGTGTCGGCCGCCGATTCGTAGGTGCCGGCCAACCACGATCCGAACATCACGTTTCCGGCTCCCGCCGCCAGCGCCAGCGCCACGTCGCGCGGATGCCGTACGCCCCCGTCGGCCCACACCGACTTGCCGAGCCGCCGGGCTTCGTCGGCGCATTCCAGCACGGCCGAGAACTGCGGCCGCCCGACTCCGGTCATCATCCGCGTGGTGCACATGGCTCCCGGTCCGACTCCGACCTTCACGATGTCGGCCCCGGCCTCGATGAGGTCCCGGGTCCCGCGCGCCGTCACCACGTTGCCGGCCACCACGGTCACCTGCGGAGCGGCGGCCCGCACCTTCTCGACCGCTTCGATCATGCGCACCTGATGACCATGAGCGGTGTCGACCACCAGCACGTCGACACCCATGGCGGCCAATTGCTTGGCCTTGACCGCTGGTTCGTTGTTCACTCCGATGGCCACCGAGGTCAGGAACTCCCCGCGTCGATTCAGAGCCGGGCGATACAGAGTGGAACGCAGCGCGCCATGGCGGGTCACGCAACCGACGAGCCGACCTGAAGGGTCCACCACCGGCGCCGCCGTCAGGCGGTGTCCGGACAGCTGATGGAAGATCTCTTCGAGATCGGTTCCCTCGCCGACGGTGAGCAAGTCGGTGGACATCACGTTGTGCAATTGCGTGAACCGGTCGTAGCCGGCGGCATCTGCCTCGGTGAACACTCCGAGCGGACGACGGTCCACGTCGGTGACGATCACCACGCCGTGCGAGCGCTTGTGGATGAGGCTCAGCGCCTGACCCACGGTGTCCGACGGCGCCAGAGTGATTGGCGTTTCGTAGATCGGATGACAGGTCTTCACGAAATCCACCACATGACCGATCACGTCGAGGGGTATGTCCTGGGGCAGCACCACGAGACCGCCCCGTCGCGAGACGGTTTCGGCCATGCGACGACCGGCCACGGCGGTCATGTTGGCCACCACGATGGGAATGGTGGTTCCGATGCCGTCGGTGGTGGTGAGGTCCACGTCGAGTCGGGAGTTCACCGCCGACAGACTCGGAACCATGAACACGTCGTTGTAGGTCAAGTCGTACGGCGGCTGAGTGTCGCTCAGGAATCTCATGGTGCTCCGAGTGCTCGTGAAGAGGGCCGAATCAGGCTAGGAGGTATCTTGACCGATGTGGAGCATCCGGTCGTTCTGGTGCACGGATGGGGAGGTTCCTTCGCCTCGACCTGGAGATCCAGCGGTTTCGCCGACCTGCTGGAAGACGCCGGTCGGCAGGTCGTCGGCGTCGATCTGCTCGGCCACGGCACCGCCCCCAAACCCCACGATCCGGAGGCCTACGGCGACCTGACGGCACGGGTTCTGGAGGCCGCTCCCGAGATCCCGTGCGACTTCGTGGGATTCTCCCTCGGTGCCATGACGGTTCTGCAACTGGCCATCGACCATCCCGAGAGGGTGCACCGACTGGTGTTGGCCGGTATCGGACGCAATGTGCTCGAACCCGAGAATACGGACGCCCACCGCCGTCTGGTCGAGGCACTGGAACGCGACGGATCCTACGAGGACGACACTTTTGATGCCGACACTGGTGATGACAACATCGCCAGGCTCTTCGTGCAGTACGCCGACCAGCCTGGCAACGACCGTCGCGCACTGACGGCGGTGATGAAACGGCGACGCGCTCCCTTCACCGCGGAACATCTGGCGCGCCTGACCTGCCCGGTCCTCGTCGTCATCGGCGACCAGGATTTCGCCGGGCCGGGCGAACCGTTGGTCGACGCTCTCCCCGACGCCCGACTCGTCACTCTGCGCAAAGTGGATCACTTCGCCACCACCGAGAACTTCGGTTTCTTCGACGCCGCCCTCTCCTTCCTCGGGGCGTCGTGACCGCATCGGAACGGCGCGGTCACGATGTCGATCGGGCTGTGGCAGTGCTCCGTTCCGGTGGCGTGATCGGCTTGCCGACCGAGACCGTGTACGGACTGGCCGCCGACGCCCACGACCTGCTCGCCGTGGAGCGCATCTTCCGGATCAAGGGCCGCCCTGCCGATCATCCTCTGATCGTGCACGTCCCTGACACCGAGGCGGCCCGCGCCTGGACTGCCGACTGGCCCGCCGCGGCCGCGACCTTGGCCGAAACGTTCTGGCCCGGCCCGTTGACCTTGATCGTGACCTTGGATCCGGCTGCAACGACGGCTGAGCATCGTGTGACCGGCGGGCGTCCCACCGTGGCGCTACGCGTCCCCGATCATCCGCTGGCCCTGCGAGTTCTCCAGGAAATGCCCGGTGGTCTGGCTGCCCCGTCGGCGAATCGGTTCGGACGTGTGAGCCCCACCACGGCCGATCACGTGCTCGACGATCTGGGCGACGACGTCGATTACGTGCTGGACGGCGGTCCGTGCCAGGTCGGCGTGGAGTCCACCATCGTCGATTGCTCGGTGGATCCGCCGCAGATCCTGCGCCACGGCGCCATCACCGGCGAACGTGTCGCCGAGGTTCTTGCACGCCTGGCTCCCGCATCGGGACCTTCACGGGCACCGGGCATGTTGGAGAGTCACTACGCCCCGCGCTGCCGCGTCCGTCCGGTCGACGACATCGATGCGGCCCGGATCGCCGCGGACCGTTGCCGCGGATCCTGGCGCATCCTCGATGGTCGTACCGATCCGGCCGCCTTCGCTCACGATCTTTATGCCCTGCTCCGCAGGTGCGATGACGACGGCGTCGACGAGGCCATCGTGGTCCTCCCCGCCGATGTCGGTATCGGCCGGGCCGTACGCGACCGCGTTCTCAAAGCCGCCGCCGGTCACGTCGTCGATGACTGATCGAGGCGATCCGCTCCCAGCGCATTGATGGCGTCCACCCAGAGGTCCCGGCAAGTCTCGGCGTCCATGTCACCGTCCATGTCACCGTGGCACCACAAACTGATCGTGCTCGATCCGGCGTCGGGAACCACTTCGAGGCGACACCATGGTGCGTCGTCGGACAGAACGTGATCGCCGTGCCCGCCCGCAGGCCGTCCGTACAGCAACACTTCGAGCACGTATGGCGGCTCGGAATCCACGATCTCACCCAGACCCTGGGCCGCCAGCAGCAAGTACTCGAAAGCTTCGACCGGCAGGACGTCCACCGTGAACGACGGAGCATCGCGAGACATTCGACGCACGGAAGAAGTCCTCGGCAGGGCACTCCGTCGAATCATGATGGCGGAGTAGGCCGCGTTGATTCCGGCCATGGCCGCCGCCGATCCACCGCGATCGGGATGAACCGACATGGCGACGCGCCGGCGGGCGCGCCGCAAATCGTCGTCACTGACCCCTGGTTCGACGCCGAGGAGCGCGTAGAGGGCCGAGAGATCCTCGGTCATCGCTGGGGTCCCGCGCTCGTGAAGGCCGTACCCGGGGGATCCTCGGCCCAAGGAGCCGACTCGCCCCATCGATCGTCGAAGACCAGCTCGCCGAGCGGCCGGCGTCGCACCGGGCCGTGACCGCCTTGGGGTCGACCCAGGGTGATGCAAGCCGACAGCGCCACCTGGTCGGGGATTCCGAGCAGACCGCGCAGGTCTCCCTCCACCGCTTGATGCCACATGGTCAGAACCCCGCCGTAGCCGAGAGCCCGCGCCGCCAGCAGGAGGTTCTGACACGCCGGATACACCGACGCCCCCTCATAGGGATGAGCCTCGCGATGTCGGATGAGACAAGCCAGGATCACCACCGGAATCCGCTCGAAGTTGTCGACGTAGAACTGCATGGCTGCGGCCTGTCGGGCCTTGGGCGACTGCAGATCGCGTCCCGATCCTTCTTCGTAGCGGTCGTGGCTGCGCTTGGCCTCCCACCCCTGCCGGAACGCCGTCCCGAGGAGAGACTTCGCCTGCACTGCCGTCGCCGAGTCCCGCAGGACCACGAAGCGGAACAACTGGCGGTTCGATCCGCTGGGGGCCCGTGAGGCGTGCCAGAGAATGGTGTTCAGGTCCGCATCGGGAATCGGCTCCTCGGTGTACCGGCGAATGGCCCGCGTGGTGGCCAACCCGTCCAGGAGTCCGATCACCGGCGAGTCCTGCATCACCGACCGGTGAAGTTCGGGGGTCGCTTCTCCATGAACGAGGCCACCCCTTCGCGGAAGTCCTTGGTGCGGAACAGCGGGAGAAGTTGCAAGAAGACGTGGTGGATGTTCTGCTCGAAAGTCTCGGTTTCGGCGGCCCGCATCATCCGCTTGATGGCCCGCACGGCCAGCGGTGCATTGGCGGCGATCTCGGCCGCCAAGGCGGTCGTCGTATCGGCCAGTTCGGCGAGCGGCACCACTCGATTCACCAACCCGAGATCCAGTCCTTCGGTGGCGCTCAGCGTGCGTCCGGTGAAGCAGATCTCAGCGGCCTTGGCGTAGCCCACCATGCGCGGCAGCAACCAGGTTCCGCCGCTCTCGGGAAGGATGCCGCGCTTGGCGAAGCCGGGATTCAACTTGGCGGTCTCGGCGGCGATCCGGATGTCGCAGCCGAAGGCCAGATCCAGTCCGTATCCGGCCGCTCCCCCGTTGAGCGAGCAGATCGTGGGGGTGTCCAGATTGTGGAGGACCACCGGCGGGGCGGTGCGCAGATCGAATTCGGAACCCATGTCCCCTCCGGCGTCGAGGACGCCCAGGGCCTCTTTCTGGCCCATCTGAGCGGCCAGGTCCAGCCCCGCGCAGAACGCTTTTCCAGAACCCGTCAGCACGATGCACCGCACCTCGCGATCCCGGTCGGCCTCCAGCAGGCGGTCCGAGAGCTCGTTCAACATGGCCCCCGAAATGGTGTTCAGGCGCTCCGGAGCATTCAGGGTGATGGTGGCGATGTGATCGGAAACCTCATAAAGAACCTCGGCCATGTGGTCACCGTAATCCATGGCACGGGTATGCTTTTGCCTTCAAACCAACGGGCATTCGCCCATATCTCCATAGGGGGAGACAATTATGAGAAAGACCCGCGCATCACGCGTTGGTGCTCTTCTCGTCGGACTTGCTCTCGTAGGCGCAGCCTGCGGAAGCGACGACGGCGAGTCCACGTCCACGGAGGCTCCGAGTTCCGAGGCTCCCTCCACCGAAGCTCCGGCTGAAGGCGGAGGAGAATTGGAAGGCATGCAGGGAACCACTCCCAAGGGTGCAAATGTCAGTGAGGAGTGGACCGGCGCGTTGTCGACGTTCTGGGAGGGCAAGGGCAACCCTGCTCTCGAGGACTTCAGCTACGCCGCTGAGGCCTACGACTCGGCTGTCGTGATCGCGTTGGCCGTCGAGAAGGCCGGTACCGATGGTGCCGCTCACGCCAACGAGATCGTCGGCATCACCAAGGAGGGCACGAAGTGCACTTCCTTCGCCGAGTGCCTGCAGATCATCAAGGACGGCGGAGATCCGGATTATGACGGCATCTCTGGCCCGCTCGACTTCAACGGCAACGGCGAGCCTCTCGCCGGAAGCTATGCCGTTCAGGTCTTCGGCGCCGACAACCGTCTCGATGCCTCGAAGGAGACCCTCGTCTCGATCGAAGCTCCGGCCGCCCTGGTGGTCGAGCTCGGTACGACGTCGGCGACCCGTGCGGGAGACGGCGTGTTGAAGCTCGGCACTCTGTTGCCGGAGACTGGTTCCCTGGCCTTCCTCGGACCACCCGAGTTCGCTGGCGTGGAGTTCGCGATCGACGAGATCAATGCCGCTGGCGGCGTTCTCGGCAAGCCGGTCGAGTACAGCCAGGGTGACTCCGGTGACACCTCGACCGACATTGCGAGCACCACTGTGGATCGTCTGATCAGCGAGAACGTCGATGCGATCATCGGCGCCGCTTCCTCGGGCGTGACTCTGACGGTGATCGACAAGGTCGTGGCCGCTGGAATCACGATGTTCAGCCCCGCCAACACCAGCCCGAAACTGAGCGACTACGCGGATGACAGTCTGTACTTCCGTGCCGCTCCGTCGGACCTCTTGCAGGGTGCTGTTCTGGCCGATTTGATCACCGCTGACGGAAACGCCTCGGTGTACATCCTGAACCTCGACGATGCCTACGGCAACGGTCTCGCCAACGCGATCGCCGCCGTTCTCGGCGACGGAACCGTTCAGGTCCTCGGCCAGAAGGCCTACGACCCGGCCGCAACCACCTTCGATGCGGAAATCGCAGAGATCGTGGCCGCCGACCCGGATGCCATCGTCCTGATCACCTTCGAAGAGGGAAGCCGCATCCTGCGGGCCCTGGTCGAAGCAGGATTCGGTCCGCTGGTGAAGAAGACCTACGGTGTGGATGGAAACATCTCCAACGCACTCGGAGAGAACTTCGACGCCGGTTCCTGACCGGAACGTACTGAAGCAATGAAGAAGGCCCCCGGGAAACCGGGGGCCTTCTTCGCGTTCCGATTCGCTATTCAGCCGCCGGTGGCTCGAGCCAGAGTTCCGAGGTACAGCTGGATCACATTCGGGTCGGCCAGCAACTCCCGGCCGGTCCCCGTGTAGGCATTTCGTCCCTGATCGAGGACGTAGCCACGATGCACGACCTGCAGGCATCGACGAGCATTCTGCTCGACCATCAGGATCGACACCCCGGTGGCATTGATCGCCCGACAACGCACGAAGACCTCGTCCTGCAATGCCGGTGACAAGCCCGCCGAAGGCTCATCGAGCAGGAGGATCTTGGGCTCCAGCATCAGCGCTCGACCCATGGCCACCATTTGCCTCTCACCTCCGGACAGCGCTCCAGCCCGCTGGCCGGCCCGGTCACCGAGTTTCGGAAACAGGCCCACCACGTAGTCGAAGCGTTCACGGAAGACTGCCGGCTTCAGGTAACAGCCCATCTCCAAGTTCTCCCGCACCGTGAGCGTCGGGAAGACGTTCTTGTTCTGCGGTACGTACCCGAGACCGAGAGGCACCAGCTCGTGCGCCTTGGAACCAGTGACATCGCCGCCTTCGAGGGTGACCGAACCGGAACGGATCTTGCACTGACCGAGAATGGCCTTCAGGAGCGTCGACTTGCCCGCACCGTTCGGCCCGATGATCCCCACGAACTCGCCTTGGCCCACGGTGACGTTGCAGCCATTGAGGATGTTCACTTCCGGGATGTACCCGGCGACCAGATCGGTGGTCTCGAGAATCGGCTGTGTTCCGTCCACCTTCATTCCATTCCATCCAAGAGGGATTGACCCTGGTGCGACCCGAGATAGGCGTCGATCACCGCAGGGTTACGGGAGATGTCCTCAGGAGTTCCTTCAGCGATGACCCGACCCTCGGCCATGACGATCACCCAGTCCGAGACATCGTGCACCATGTCCATGTCGTGTTCGACGAAGAGAACCGTCATTCCCTGGTCCCGAAGGCCTCGAATGTGGTCGTTCAGACTCTGCTTGAGGGCCGGATTCACTCCGGCCATGGGCTCGTCGAGCATCACGAGCGACGGGTCCGTCATCAGTGCGCGAGCCATTTCGAGGAGTTTGCGCTGACCGCCCGACAGGGCGCCGGCGTACTCGTCGCGCATGTGGTCCAACTTGAAACGGCGCAACAATTCCTCGGCACGCTGAGTGATCCGGTCCTCCTGCGCCCTCCACCGCGCCGGGACGATGCCGTTCCACCACTTCTCCCCGATCTGGTCCATGGCTCCGAGCCGCATGTTCTCGATCACGGACAATCTGGTCAGGCTCTTGGTCAGCTGGAAGGTTCGAACCATGCCCAGTTTGGCGGTGCGGTGGGGTTGGACCTTGTGCATGGCATGGCCGTTGAACGTCCACGCGCCCTCGTCCGGAGTGTCGAAGCCGGTCAAGAGATTGAACAGAGTCGTCTTCCCCGCACCATTCGGTCCGATCAGAGCCGTGATGGAATGCCTCTGGACCTCGAGGTGATCGACATCCACGGCGGTGATTCCACCGAAGTGGCGCCGCACTCCGGTGGCGATCAGGATCGGGTCCTGCTTGGGTGCTCCCGGTCGACGCTCGCAGTCCGCCAAGGCCGCTTTGGCGTCCGCCGCCAAGGCGGTCGACTGGCCGGTGTTCGGAATCGACTGATCAACGTCCATCGAATGCCATCTCCTGACGATTGCCGACGAGGCCCTGGGGTCGATACACCATGAGCAGGATCAAGGTCAGTCCGACCAACATGAAATTCAACTGGCCCACCTGGGTGGACTTCAGGATCGTGAAGTTGCCGATGTTGATCGGATCTTCGGAGATCTCCCTGAGGAAATTGTCCATGAAGGTGAAGAGACCCCAGAAGAGCATCGGCCCCAGAATCGAGCCGGTGACTCGGGCGACACCGCCGAGGACCAAGGCGGTGAGGATGTAGAAGGTGAGGTCTCGGCTGTAGTTGTCCGGTTGCACGCTTCCTCGGTCGAGGGCGAAGACCATTCCCGACACCGTCCCGATCGCTCCTCCCAGCAGGAGTGACTGCATCTTGTAGGAAAAGACGCTCTTGCCGAGGCTGCGCACGGCGTCTTCGTCCTCCCGAATGGCCTTGAGAACGCGACCCCACGGACTCTTCATCAGGCGATAGACGACGAATGCCAGCAACGCAACGAGGAGCCAGCCGATGACGAGGGTCCACAACTCGCGTCCGGTGAATTGGAAGGGACGGAATCCGTACTTGGCGGTCTGGTCGATGCCGAGATCGGCTCCCACGTCCCGGAACGTCTGCGAGAAGCTGTTGATGCCGTCGCTTCCTCCGAAATAGGTCTTGAAACGAACGGAGCGGACGACGAGCCTGATGATCTCCGCACTCGCAATGGTGACGATGGCCAGGTAGTCGGCACGAAGACGCAGGGTGGGGATGCCCATGAGGGCGCCGAGCGCCATGGAGAAGACGAAGGCCAACGGAATCCCCCACCAGAAGGACCAATCGAAATAGTGAGCCGTCATTCCGAGCCCATAGGCACCGCAGGCCATGAACCCCGCCTGTCCGAAATTGAGCAGTCCCGTGTAGCCGAATTGGACGTTCAGACCGATGGCTGCGATGGCGAAATACACGGCGTTGATACCGATGAAGCCTTTGACCGTGTTTTCGAAGATCTGCACCCAATCCATGTCAACCCACTCTCTGGGCCCGGCCGAGGATCCCTTGGGGCCTGATCAGCAGTACGAGAATCAAGATGAGGAGCGCCGGCGTGTTCTTCAACTCGGTGGGCACCACCAGGCTCGCCACTTCGACGAGGATGCCCACGAGAAACCCGCCCACGAGCGCCCCGAAGGCCGAGCCCAAACCCCCGAGGGTGATCCCGGCGAACAGCAGGAAGAGCAACTTGCTCCCCATGTCGAAACTCACCTGTTCGTCCAGGCCTCGGAAGATTCCACCGGTGGCCGCCAGGGCGCCGCCGAGGATCCACACGAGTCGGATGACTCTCTCGGAATCGATTCCGGTGGCAGAGGCCAGATCCGAATTGTCCGAAACCGCCCGCGTGGCCTTTCCGATTCGCGTGTAGCGCAAACCCAGTGCCACTGCGATCAAGATCATCAGCGAGAGGATGGAAACGGTCAGATCGCGGGGAGTGATCGAAATCGGCCCGATGGACAACGACTCCTGGAGGCCGAATTCCCGGTAGGGGCGACTCCGTCCCTCGAATCTGGACAAGAAGAAGTTGCGGAGCAGGATCGACAACCCGATGGTCAACACCATCTGGGTGATGAGCCCGATACCTCGCCGACGAAGTGGGCCGAAGATTCCCGAGTTCAGCGCCCACCCGAACGCGCCTCCGAGCACGATCCCGATCGGAGCCGCCCAGAGCACGTGAAAGGTCCCCCTGTCGGTCACCCCCGGTAGGAAGGAGAGAAAGCCGAGAAAGCTCAGACCCGTGATGTTGAAGACGAAGGCCGCCAGTGCCCCGAAGGTGACCATTTCACCGTGAGCGAAGTTGGTCAATCCGGTGGTACCGAAGATCAGCGAGAGTCCGACCGAGCACATGGCCAGGATCAACCCCAGTCGCACCCCGTCGGCCAGGCGCTGGGCGAGCCGTTCGGAGAAGGACTTCCCGGAACTCTGCGATTCGCCGGTGAAGAAATTAACGACCTTCGTCGACGACAACAAAGAGTCTGCCCGAAGCACCTGCGGGGAGGGGCTCTGACTGCTCAAGGATTGACCGTCGGGAAGACTCGCCTCGTCCAGCACCAAGGTGAAATCGGCTTTCTCGGACAGCGGGAACACCGCCACGCCATCGGGACCCGTGGTGACTTGGCCCAATTCCACGTCCTGGGCGTCGACGATCGCAACCACGACACCCTCGACCGGAAGGTTTTCGGTCCTTCCGCCTTCACTGCGCGATTGCTCCAGAACCTGCACGCGGATCGTCACCACGGCGTCTTCGGGCGGCACGATGTCGGCAGCCGAAGCCCCGCTTCCCAGAGACAGAGCGCCGAGGACCGCGAGACCCGAAAAGGCGGTCAACCTCAAGCAGGATCTCCTCACGATGCCGTCCACACTCCCCGCGTCGGGAGGGCCCGTTCGTGCCACCCCTCGATGAGAGAGGATAGTTCAGTGGTCCCCCCGCCTCTAACCCGTGTCCGCTCGTCGAACGTTTCGGCCCCCGGCTCGATCGTTGCGGTAGTGCTGGCCGCCACGCTGTTCGGAACCACCGGAACGGCCCTGGCACTCGGACCCGAGGACGCCGGCGCCGTTTCGGCCGGCATCATGCGGCTGCTGATCGGTGGACTGGGCTTGGTCCTGGTGGCCCTGATGACCGGCTCCCACCTCGATCCGTCACCCCGAACACGTCGCGCCCTGGCCCTCGGCGCCGTCACCGTGGCCTCCTATCAGCTGTGCTTCTTCTTCGCCACCACGTCCACCGGCGTGGCCCTCGCCACCGTGGTCACCATCGGCTCGAGCCCGCTGGCGGCGCGGATCATCGGCCTGGCGCGGCGCCGTCCGGCCCCGGAGTCCTGGTGGTTCGCCGCCGCGGCTCTCCTGGTGATCGGACTGGCGATGTTGGTGATCGGCAACGGCGACGCGGCCACGTTCTCGATGGTCGGCGTCCTGGCCGCGGTCGCGGCCGGGATCTCCTATGCCGCCTACACCGAGTGCGGCGCCATCGCGCTGGCGGCCGGATCGGATTCGACGGTCACCATGGCCGCCATGTTCTTCGGAGCCGGGTGCCTCACCAGTCCTCTGCTAGTGGTCCAGGACCTCTCCTGGCTCGGTTCCTCCTCCGGCCTGTCCATGATCCTGTATCTCTCGATCGTGACCCTCACGCTGTCCTATGTCTGGTTCGGTTGGGGGCTCCGCCATCTTCCGCCCACCACGGTGGTCATGCTCACCATGTTCGAACCGGTGATCGCCGCCGTCCTCGCCATCGGCGTCCTCGACGAGACCCTGTCGGCGGTGTCGTGGACCGGAATCGCCATCGTCGTGGCCGGGCTGGTGGTCGTCGGACGGGGAGCCGGTCGACCGGCGGCCGCTACGGTCGCTCCATGACTTCGGCCGACACGTCGGGCTCTGCGGCTCCGATTCACAATCGCCTCACACGCCTCCTCGGCGTCGACTATCCGATCGTCCAGGCCCCCATGGGCTGGATCGCCCGCTCGCAGTTGGCTTCGGCAGTCAGCGATGCCGGAGCCCTCGGCATCATCGAAACCTCCTCGGGCGAACTCGACATCATCCGCGGCGAGATCGCCCGGATGCGCGAGCTCACCGACCGCCCCTTCGGGGTCAACATCGCGCAGCTCTTCGTACGCGATCCCTCGATCGTGGATTTCGTGGTCGACCAAGGCGTGCGCTTCGTGACGACCTCGGCCGGAGATCCACGCCAGTACACGGCGCAACTGAAGGCCGCCGGCTTGACCGTGTTCCACGTGGTGCCGACGTTGTCGGCGGCTCTCAAGGCCGTGGATGCCGGCGTCGACGGCTTGGTGGTCGAGGGTGGCGAGGGCGGCGGGTTCAAGAATCCCCGCGACGTCTCGACCATGGTGCTCGTGCCCTTGGTGGCCTCCAAGGTCGACGTCCCGATCATCGCTGCCGGTGGGATCTGCGACGGTGTCTCCATGGCCGCCGCTCTGGCTCTCGGCGCCGAGGGCGTGCAGATGGGCACGCGCATGGTGTCGGCCCTCGAGTCACCGATCCACGCGAACTGGAAGCGCGCCATCGTGGACGGTGCCGAAACCGACACCGTCTTTCTCAATCGCTTCTCGCGGCCGGGTCTCCGAGCCATCCGAACCGAGCGAACGTCGCTGCTCGAGAAGCAGGACCACGTCCCATTGTCGGAGATGGCCAATGCCATGGACCTCTACTTCGGCGGTGACATGGAAGCCGCCATCGCCCTCACCGGCCAAGTGATGGGCCGGATCGAATCGGTGACGCCGGTGCGCGAGATCATCCACCGAACGGTGCAGGACTACCGCGAGGCCGTGATCAGGCTGTCCTCCATGACCTGAACCTCCGAGGTCCGCGCCACGAGGACCAGGTGCACCAGGCTGGCGAAGAAGGCCGTGGCCCCGGCGATGTGCACACCGACGAGCACCGCCGGGACGTCGTTGAAGTACTGCACGTAGCCCACCGTGGCTTGCAGGGCCCCCACCGCCAGCACGGTCTCGAGGGCCGCCTGCACCGGCTTGCGTTCGGCCGTGGCTCGGCGGAACCGCAGGGCGAGAACCAGACACAAGATCAAAGTCGCCATCACCGTGACCCCGTGGACCCTGGCCACGGTCGTGATGGCCACATCGAAGCGCGGCGCGTTCTCGTCACCGGCGTGTGGTCCGGCCCCGGTCACCACCGTTCCGGTCAGGATCGTGAGGGCCCCCATGACCAGAAGCGACCAGATGAGGAGTTCGTCGCGAGCGGTCACGACCGGGCGACGCGG
>JBJTYE010000205.1:0-8411 GCA_046082625.1 Actinomycetota bacterium
GGGTCGTGGAGCGAGAAGTCGGTAGCCATCGACTGCGCCAACCTCGGACACCCGAACCAGTTCAGCGGCTGGGGAGTCACCTGGGTGGCCAGCGTTCCGACGACCGACTCGCCGGCGGTTCCGGCTGCCAGTGTCGGCATCCTCGCCGACTCCAGCAATGCCTACTCCTCGTCGACCGGTCTCTATGTCGCCACCACCCGCTGGAGCGACACCATTTTCGACGACTACGTGCCGAACCGTCCCGAGCCGCCCCGCACCGACATTCACGCTTTCGCCCTCACCAAGGGTACGAGCGACCTCGAATACGTGGCCTCGGGTCGGGTGGACGGCACCCTCTTGAATTCGTACTCCATGTCGGAATACGAGGGCACGTTGCGAGTGGCCACCACCACCTATGAGTACGACTTCGGTGGTGGCCAGGACAACGGCGTGCACGTTCTGAAGGTGGAAGGCAGCGAGCTCAAGGAAGTGGGCGCGGTGCTCGGCCTCGGCCGTGGCGAACAGATCCAAGGGGTGCGTTTCGACGGCCCGCGTGGATACGTGGTGACCTTCCGCCAAGTCGACCCGCTCTACGTGTTGGATCTCTCCGATCCGGAAGCTCCTGAACTGGTCGGCGAACTGAAGGTGCCGGGCTACTCGACCTACTTGAAGCCCATTGACGGTGACCGGGTCATCGCCGTGGGCATGTCGGGGACCGAGACCGGAGTGATCACCGGCGCCCAGGTGTCGGTGTTCGATGTCTCCGACCCGAGCAATCCGATTCAGGTGGCCACCAGCGAAGTTGGACAGATGAGCGAAGCAACCTGGGATCCGCACGCCTTCTTGTGGTGGGCGGAGACCGGTCAGATCGTGGTGCCCCGCGAACTGGTCTGTGACACAGCTGGTGGCGCCGGTTGCGAGTCGGCAGTGGTGCTGAAGTTGGAAGGAACCAACCTCTCCGAACAAGGTCGCATCTTCATGTGGTATCCGATCCGGCGAGCGGTGGTGGCCTCCAACCGACTGGTGACGGTGAGTGCCGGCGGCGTCTTGGTGGTCACGCTCGACGGTTTGACTCCGGTCAGCGAAATCCGCTTCGACATTCCGGGAATCGACGACGAGCAGAACCTTCCGCCTCTGGTGCGCTGACCACTGCCTACACTGCGTTGGATGTCCCATCCACTGCCGCTGACCTTCGTGACATCGGCAGTGGATGCTGGCACCTTGCCGGACTCACCGGCCGAAGTGGCCTTCGTCGGACGTTCCAACGTCGGCAAGTCGTCTTTGATCAACGCTTTGGCCAACCAGCGTCAGTTGGCCCGGGTGTCCAACACGCCCGGCCGGACCCAGTTGATCAACCTCTTCACCCTTCCCAATGGCTCGACCCTGGTGGACCTACCCGGATACGGCTATGCCGCTGTTCCGGGCCGAATCAAACAGGGCTGGCAGAAAATGATCGAGGGCTATCTGTTGCACCGGGAAGCCCTGGTGAACGTCTTCGTGCTGGTGGACGGCGAGATCGGGCCGACCAAACTGGATGTTCAGATGTTGGAGTGGTTGCGAGCCAATGGGCTTCCGCACACCGTGGTGGCCACCAAACACGACAAGGTGAAATCGGCCAAGCGCCAGACCAGGAAGCGCGATCTCGCCGCCGGTTGTCGATTGGATTCCGGTGACGTGGTGTGGGTGAGCGCCACCAAAGGCGCGGGGATCGACCAACTACGGTCGCTGATCCTGAGTTACCTGAACGTCTGAAACGTCACTCGCCGGCGACTGGCACGTTGAGCGGTGCTCCTGGATTGGCCAGGGCCTGCTCGCCCTTCTCGATGGCCTCCAGGAGATGGATGGCGATGTCGGCCACCTTCACTTGGTCCTCTTCGGCGCCGGCCGCCTTCACGCCGTCGTCCAGCATGATGTAGCAGAACGGGCACGCGGTGGCCACGCGTGTGGCTCCGGTGCTGAGAGCTTCGCGGGCCCGCTCGTCGTTGACCTTGGTCCCGATGGACTCCTCCATCCACATGCGGGCACCGCCGGCGCCGCAGCACATGCCCGTGGTGCCGTTGCGCTGCATTTCGACGACCTCGATGCCCTTGATCGAGGCCACCACCTTGCGGGGCGCCAGGTACACGTCGTTGTGTCGACCGAGATAGCACGAGTCGTGATAGGTGATCCGCTCTTCGAGCGTGGCGTTGCTGACGTCCAACTTTCCGCTGTCGATCAACTGCTCCAGCAACTGGGTGTGGTGGATGACCTCGTAGTTGCCGCCCAATTGCGGGTACTCGTTGGCAAGCGTGTTGAAACAATGCGGACACTGGGTGATGATCTTCTTCACGCCCATGCCGTTCAACATCTCGACGTTCGGGATGGCCAGCATCTGGAAGAGATACTCGTTGCCGGAGCGGCGCGCCGAGTCGCCGGTGCACATCTCGCTCGGACCGAGAATGGCCACGTCGATACCGGCCCGCTTCAACAGCTTGGCCATCGACTGGGTGACCTTCTTGTTCTTGTCGTCGAAGGATCCGGCGCATCCCACCCAGTACAAATACTCGTGCGAGAGGGCCTGGCCCGGATCGACGATGTCCACATCCAGATCGTTGGCCCAGTCGCCGCGCTCGCCCTGGTTCATGCCCCAGGGATTGCCCTGGTTCTCCATGGCGCGGTAGGCGTTGCCCAATTCGGCCGGGAAGTTGCTCTCCATGAGTGAGAGGTAGCGGCGCATGTCGAGGATCTTGTCCAGGATCTCGATGTTCACCGGGCAGATCTCGTCACAGGCCTTGCACGAGGTGCAGCTCCAGACTTCTTCGGGAGTGATCCGCTCGAAGAGCGAGTTGGCCCCGATGGTGATCTCGGGATCGGTGCCGATCGGCGGCGTCACCCGTCCGCCGGGCGCATGGGCCGCCGTGGCGGCCATGACTTCACCGGTCTTGAGGACGATCTCGCGGGGATCCAGCGGCTTGCCGGTGGCGTGGGCCGGACAGACGCTGGTGCAACGTCCGCACATGGTGCAGGCATCGGTGTCGAGCAGTTGCTTCCAGGTGAAGTCCTCGACGACAGCCGCTCCGAAGGTCTCGAGCGAAGTCTCGGTGAGATTCGGCATGGCCTTCATGGCGCCCTTGGGCCGATCGCGATCCTTCAGGTACATGTTCAGCGGCGAGGTGAAGATGTGTCGCAACATGGTCACCGGCAGGATCACCAGGAAGGCCACGAAGGTGAGCACGTGGGCGATCCACCAACCTTGGTGCCACAACTCGAGGGTGCGCTGGGCCGAACCGTCCACCAGTTGGGCCAGGGGATATCCGATGAACGACCACTTCTCGTGGTCCATGCTCTCGCCCGAGGCCGAGTTCTCGGCGATACGGAACATCTCGGCGCCGAAACCGGTGAGGCCGATGGACAACAGCACTCCGAGGATCACGGCGTGCTCCGGCTTGGACTTGATGCGAATGCGGTACGGGCGCTGCACGTAGCGGCGCACGATGGCCCAGATCACTCCGCCCGTGAAGATCAGTCCGGCGAAGTCGCCCACGAAGACGTAGCCGCGGTAGACGTCACCGTGCAGAAACTTCAGACTCTCGGGCATCTGGTGGTCGACTTCCAACACGGTGGTGACACCGAGCAGGACCAGGAAGCCGAAGTAGATCATGGAGTGCATGAGTCCGGCGGCCGAGTCGCGCAACAAGGTACGCATGTACACACCGGCGCGGAAGTCCGCCAGACGACGGGTCACGTTCTTGGTCGTGGTGCGACGTCGATCGGGCGCACCGCGCTCCCAGTTGCGCATGCGGTCGGCGAATCGGAACGAACCCCACAGCACCATGACCGGGATCACGGTGTAGAAGGCCACCTTCAGCGGACCCGGAATTCCGCCGAAGACCGGACGATGGATGGGGGAGTCACTCTCCCAACCGGTGAGCAGGGGCAGGATGCCCGAGACCACGATGAACACCGCCATGAACGAGCCGATGGCGATGGAGATCTGGTGGGGTTTCAGCCGCCGGGGACCCGCCGGCGCGCTCGAACTGTCGTCGTGGGAACTCATGCACCGTGAACGCTAGTCCCCCGCTTCCACCAGGGAGAACCTTGACCGGTCGGAGACCGGGTCGACACGGCGGTCAGCCGAAGTACTGGCGATCCAGTTCCCGAATGCGACCGGCCAAGGTGGACAGCAGTTTGTGCGACAAGGCCGGGATGGCGTCGATGACGGCCATGAACTGGCGCTGGCTGATGACCAGAACTTGGCATTCGGTGTCGGCGGTGACCGATGCGGTGCGCGGTCCGTGGTCGAGAAGGGACAACTCGCCCACCACGGCACCCGGTCCGAGCGTGGCCACTTTCTTGCCGTTGCGCTTCACGGTGGCGCTGCCCTTCACGATGATGAAGGCTTCGCGACCGGTTTGACCCTGGTCCACTATCAATTTGCCGGCCGGAAGGGTGATCTCGTCAGCGGCCTTGGCGATCTTCTCCAGATCCTTGTTGGAGCAGGACGAGAAGAGCGCCACGTTGCGGAGACTCTCGAGGTACGACTTTTTGCTCATGGCGGCCACTATATGAGGCTCGTGCACTTGTGACGATCCCGAGAGGTGTCCCAGGGGTCACGGGGGTGAATCGGATGGCACATCGGCCCGAGCGATCAGGTTCCCGCCTGCCGGGCCACGGCCTCGGCCGCTCGGGCCACGCTGTCGGCATCGCCCAGATAACGCGCCTCGGTGACCTTCATCGATCCATCGAAGCGATACAGGCGCGGGGCCCCGGTCGGGATGTTCAATTCGGCGATGGCGTCGGTCCCGATTCCCTCCAGGTGCATCACCAGGGCCCGCAGGGAGTTGCCATGGGCGGTGATCAATACCGTCAGGTCGTCGTGCAGCTGCGGGACCACGACATCGCTCCAATAGGGCAGAACGCGCGACACCACATCTTTCAGGCACTCGCTCGCCGGGAGCAGCGTCGGGTCGAGCAGTCGGTAGCGCCGGTCGTTGACCGGATGCTCGGGACTCGTCTCGTCCACCGGAGGCGGCGGCACGTCGAAGCTCCGTCGCCACAATTTCGTCTGCTCGGCTCCGTGACGTTCGGTGGTTTCCTTCTTGTCCAAACCTTGCAGAGCGCCGTAGTGGCGTTCGTTCAATCGCCAGGTTCGCTGGACGGGCAGCCAGACCTGCCCCATGGCTTCGAGGGCCATGTTGTGGGTCATCACCGCTCGCTCCAGCAAGGAAGTGTGGGAGGTGTCGAAGTACAGACCCTCGGTGGCCATGGTGTGTCCGGCGGTCACCGCTTCGGCGCGCCCCTTGTCCGAGAGCGGGACGTCGTGCCAACCGGTGAAGAGGTTGGCCTTGTTCCAGGTGCTCTCACCATGTCGGAGGATGACCAGTGTTCCTGCCACGAAATCGACGCTATCGGAGACGCCGAGGACCGATGAAGATGGGCCAGACTGGATGACGACATGAACGACGACGCACTCTTCACCGACCGCGAGGAGATCTTCGGGGCGCCCACCATCGGGCCGGCCGAGGCGCCCACGTACTCGATCAGTGAGTTGGTCGACGAGATCAACGACACCCTCGAGACCACCTTCGACGAGGGGCTGTGGGTCTGGGGTGAGATCAGCGGTGTCAGCGAGAAGAATCGCCACACCTACTTCA
This sequence comes from Actinomycetota bacterium, assembly GCA_046082625.1. Lineage (GTDB taxonomy): Bacteria > Actinomycetota > Acidimicrobiia > Acidimicrobiales > Ilumatobacteraceae > Casp-actino8. Next base: position 5,613 of record JBJTYE010000205.1, read on the forward strand.
CGCTGGTGGAGATGGAAGAAGGAAGTTCCTCGAAGCGGGCGCAGTTGAACGTCAACTTGTGGGCCGGCGACATGATGAAGATCCGCCCGGTGCTCACGAAGTCCGGTCTCGAACTGAAGAACGGGATCAAGGTCCGCATCTTCGGCAACCTGAATTTCTACGGGCCCTTCGGCAAGTTGTCGCTCATCATGCGGGGGATCGACACCCGCTACACCTTGGGCGAGATCGCCCTGCAGCGCGACGAACTGATCCGGGCTCTCAAGGCTTCCGGGGACTACGACCGCAACCGCGACCGGGAGATTTCGCCGGTGCCCTTGCGTCTCGGCGTGGTCACCAGTGGATCGAGTGCCGCCTGGGCCGACTTCCGCGATCAGATCGCTTCCAGTGGGTACGGCTTCCGTTTGGAACTGGCCGATGTCGTGGTCCAGGGAGAGACGGCGATCGATGCCGTGACCCGCGCCATCGATCGATTGAGCGGACGCACCGATCTGGACGCCATCGTCGTCATCCGTGGCGGTGGCAGCAAGACCGATCTGTCCACTTTCGATGCCGAAGCCATCGCCCGGGCTATCGCCCGGTCGTCGTTGCCGGTGTTGACCGGGATCGGTCACGAGATCGATCTGAGCGTGGCCGACGAAGTGGCCTTCGAACACCACAAGACTCCGACTGCCTGTGCGGTGGCTCTCATCGAGAGGGTGAGTGCCTTCGTCCAGACGGTCGAGGATCTCTGGTCGTCGGTGGCGCAGGTGGCCACGCAACGCATCGAGGCCTCGTCGACCGACCTCGCGCGTCTGATGCGGGAGATCGGCATCCACACCCGCTCGGCCGTGGATCGGGCGGCCGAGCGTCTGGACACGCGACGGGACAAACTCCTCACCTGGGTCCCCAAGATCGTGGCCGATCGAATTCTCGAGGTCGAGCGGATCGAGACGTCGGTACGGCTCCTCGATCCGAAGAACGTCCTGGCCCGCGGTTGGTCGATCACCCGCGACGCCGGTGGCAATGTGGTGCGCAGCGTGTCCGACGCGACTCCGGGAACCGAACTCCGGACGTCGGTGGCCGACGGGACGATCGTGAGTACGGTGACGACGACGGACGAATCCTGACACGAGTGAATCGACGACGAGGGAGACACGACCAACATGGCCACCAAGAAGACCGACGAGATCGGATACGCCGCAGCGATGCGGGAACTTGAGACGATCCTGGGGGAATTGGAACGTCCCGACGTGGACGTCGATGTGCTGGCATCCAAAGTGGAGCGAGCATCGGAACTGATCCGGTTGTGTCGGGAACGAATCGGCAACGCCCAACTCCAGATCGAGAAAGCGGTCGACGGACTCGATTCCTGAATCGGCCGTAGCCTGACGGCGTGAGCGATGTCGTTCCCCGGTCGTTGCTGGACATCGCGCGCCGTGTCGAGGAGCGCCTGTCCGACTTCTTGATCGCCGAAGAGAGCCGCTGGTCGAACTTCGACGAAGATCTGCGGCATCCGGTCGGAGAGATCCGCCGGCTGGTCCTGTCGGGGGGAAAACGTCTGCGTCCGGCTTTCTTCCACTGGGCCTTCGTGGGTGCCGGCGGTTCGTCAGAAGACCGACGGTTGGTCGATGTGGGAGCGGCCCTCGAATTACTTCATGGTTTCGCTCTCTTCCACGACGACATCATGGACGGATCGACCAGTCGACGGGGTGTGCCGGTGACCCACGAGGTCTTCGCCGCGGATCATCGCCAGCACGGCGCCGCTGGTGAAGCTCGTCGTTACGGCGAAGGGATCGCCATCCTGGTCGGCGACCTGGCGTTCGTCTACAGCGATCAACTCGTCGCCGGGATCGCTGACGAAGCCCGCCGCATCTGGGACGAGTTGCGCATCGAACTGAACATCGGCCAGGTCCTCGATCTCATGGGATCGGCACAGCAGGAGCGCCGTCGGGCCAAGAGCGAACGCATCTGTCGCTACAAGAGTGGCAAATACACCATCGAGCGGCCGTTGCACTTGGGGGCGGTGGTGGCGGACCCGAGCCGAGGTGACGAATTGCTTCCACTCCTCAGCGGCTACGGATTGCCTCTCGGTGATGCCTTCCAGATGCGCGACGACATCATGGGGGCATTCGGCGACGCGGCGCTCACCGGCAAACCGGTCGGCGACGACCTGCGAGAAGGAAAGCCGACTCCTTTGTTGGCACTGACCTGTGAGCGCGCCTCGGCCGAGCAGTCGAGGATCTTGGCCCGGGTGGGCCGCGAGGTACTGGACGACGCCGATGTCGCCGAGGTGCAGGACATCATGCGATCGACCGGTGCCCTTGACACCATGGAAGTGCACATCGACGAGTTGGTTCGGGATGCCATCGGGGCCCTCGACCGGATTCCGTTCGCCGAGTCGGTGATCACCGAGCTGGCTGATCTGGCCACGTACGTGAGCGCGAGAACGGTGTGAATTCCCGGTGGGCAGGCCGAGAATCATGATCTACGCTTCGGGCGTGCGCACCGTTCGTGTTCTTCTTGTGGGACTCGTCGGGACGTCGATCCTGTCGTCCTGCGGTGGGGGCGATTCCGAGGCCGGCTTCACCTTGCCGCTCCGGCGGACCGTTCCCGAGTCCACTCTCGCTTTTGGCACCACCACGACGCTGCCCTTGTTCGAGGAGTTGTACACGATTCAAGAGGGAGACACGCTCTCGGAGATCGCCCAGATCTTCGGGGTGCTGGTGGATGATCTCATCTCCTACAACGCCATCGCCGATCCCGATGCCATCCAGGCCGGACAAGTGCTGAAGGTCCCGTCTCCGGCGAATCCGTCCGGAA
>JBJTYE010000206.1:0-7128 GCA_046082625.1 Actinomycetota bacterium
CAACGATCGCCACTTGGCCATGATGCTGGCGACCGAAGAAGGAGCGGCCCTGAAGTCGCTCACGGTGGAAGGTCTGCCGCAGATTCTGCGCGTGGCGTCCGAGTACATGGTGCCCCTCGCCGGTCGGCACCTCGCAGACAGCGACGCCGAAGTCTTCGTGGAGATCCTGGCCCGCCTCATCATCTCCAACTTCCTGGCACCCAGTCTCCATTTCGATCTCTCCGATCGGGAGTCGGCGCGTCAGGTGTTCGCTCCCTTCGTGGCGGCACTTCATCATCCTGTTCCCAACTGAGACATCCATATCCATTCATCAAGGAGGACCTAATGAGCATCACCGAGCGTGAAAGTCAGGACATCATCGGCCGCGCCGATCTCAACGACATCGAGGCCATCCTGGCCATCCCGACCGTCGACCCCAACGAGGTGGAGCACGTGGTCAAGGACAACGCCGACGCCATCTTCACCTGGGACTACTCGTTGTCCCGACCGGCGTTGCGCAAGTTGTACGAAAAGGCCAAGACCGGCCAGTGGAATGCCACCACCGACTTGCCTTGGGACGCCAACGTCGATCTCGAGGCGGAGGTCTCCAAGGACCTGGCGGCCATGGTGTCCGGGCTGACCGCTGATCACTACGTGGGGACTCCGGCCGAGAAGTGGGGCGACAAGGAATGGACGGACTTCGCCATCGAGCAGCGGCGCTGGAGTCTGTCGCAGTTCATGCACGGTGAGCAGGGAGCTCTCCTGTGCACCGCCAAGATCACCGAAACGGTGCCCTGGTACGACGCCAAGCTCTACGCCAGCACCCAAGTGGTGGACGAGGCTCGGCACGTCGAAGTCTTCGCTCGGTATCTCGAAGAGAAGTTGGGTGGCGGCTACCAGATCAACTCCCATCTGCGGATGCTGCTCGACGACATCATCAACGACAGCCGCTGGGACATGACTTATCTGGGTATGCAGGTGATGGTCGAAGGTCTGGCACTGGCGGCCTTCGGCAACATGTACCAGATGGTGTCCGAGCCGTTGCTCAAGCAGTTGCTCCGTTACGTCATGAGCGACGAGGCTCGTCACGTGGCCTTCGGGGTGCTCTCCCTGCAGGAGGCCTACTCCGAGATGAGCGACAAGGAGATCAAGGAGCGTCAGGAGTTCGCCTACGAGGCCTCGGTGCGCATGCGCGATCGCTTCATGTCCCAGGAGGTCTGGGAGCGGATGGGCGTGAACACCCGGGACATCATCCCGTTGGTGCTGAACGACCCCACCCGGGCAGTGTTCCAGCAGATGCTCTTCGCCAAGATCGTCCCGAACTGCAAGAAACTCGGCCTGCTCGACCGCAACGGCTCGTGGTTGCGTCGTCGCTACGAGGAAATGGGCGTCATCCAGTTCGAGAACATGGAGGACACCGGCGAGGAGTACCTCAAGTTCGAATTGGGTGAGGAGCTCTCGCCGACGGCGTGATTCGAACCGTCCGAACCGGTACGGTCCTCCCATGCAATTCCGGGCCAGTGACCTGGTGCGCGCTCTCGAGAAGTTCGACGTGCCCGGCGTTCGCCTCGTCGGTCCAGATGTCCTGATCGATGGTTCGACGTTCGACACGCGGGATCTGCGCCCGGGTCAACTGTTCGTGCCTCTGGTCGCGGCCCGCGACGGACACGACTTCATCGAGGCCGCCCTGGCGGCCGGAGCCGCTGCCTATCTGACGTCTCGACCGGTGGATCCGGGTCGCGCCGGGACGGCCATCGTCGTGCCCGATACCGCCGAGGCCCTGCAACGGATGGCGAGTTGGGTCCGCACCTTGTTTCCGGCATCTGCGATCGTGGTCGGAGTCACGGGGTCGGTGGGCAAGACCACCACCAAGGAGTTCATCGTCGCCGCCCTGCAGGGGTCGAATCGGGTGGCGGCCAACATCCGCAGTTACAACAACGAGCAGGGTCTGCCGGTCACCATCGTCAACGCCCCGGCCGAGACGCAGGTACTCGTCCTCGAAATGGGCATGCGCGGATTCGGACAGATCGCCGACCTGTGTCGGATCGCCCGTCCGTCGATCGGCGTGGTCACTCGCGTGGGTCATGCCCACACCGAGTTGGTCGGGGGAATCGAGGGCGTGGCCGTGGCCAAGGGCGAACTCGTCGAAGCCCTTCCTCACCAAGGTGTGGCCATCTTGAACGCCGACGATCCGCGGGTGCTGGCCATGAGAGATCGTGCAAGCGCGTCGGTGCTGACTTTCGGGGAGGCCTCCTCCAGTGACATCCGCATCGAGGACCTGCGACTCGACGAACTCGGACGTTGTCGCTTCCGGGTGGCGACGCCGTCGGGACACGTCGAGGTCGCGCTCCGTCTTCCGGGTCGACACATGGCGGCCAATGCCGCGGCAGCAGTCGCAGTGGGAGAGGCCCTCGACGTTTCCCCGGAGGAGATGGCGGGACGTCTGAGTGAGGCGACGGGAGCCTCACGGCGCATGGAGATGCGCCGCACGAGTACCGGAGCCCTGCTCATCGACGACTGCTACAACGCCAATCCCACGTCGATGCGGTCCGCCCTCGACACCTTGGCCGAGATTCCTGGCCGTCGGCACGTGGCCATCGTCGGTGTGATGGCCGAATTGGACGATGCGCAGCGCTTGCATCTCGAAGCACGGCGACGCGCCGAGGAGCGCGGCATCGAGATGATCGCCGTGGACACCGATCTCTACGGCTTGGACGGCGTCGACCTCGAAACCGCCATCGAACAGGCCCTCCAGTTGGATCACCACGACGTGCTCCTGGTCAAGGGCAGTCGGGTGGCGGCTCTCGAGCGAGTGGTGGACGCTCTCACTGAGTGAGATACGCCGACTTCGGCAGGCGATCGAGGTTGCTCCACCACGACAAGAACAGCGCGAAGAGAGCACCGAAGAGCAGCACGGCGCGCGGTCCGATGGCATCGATCACGGGACCAGCCGCCAGTCCTCCGAGAGTCACCGTGCCGCCGAAGGCCATGAACCACAGCGGCATGACCGAGACGCGTTCGGTGTCGCGCAGATTCTGTTGGAAGACGGTGACCATGGAATTGGCCGACATGAAGTAGAACGTGCCGAGCAGGAATCCGATGGGAAAGGCCGGACCCGGTGAGTCGACGACGGCGAAGGCGGCCAGGGTCACGGAAAACCCGGCGAGACCGCGTCTGATGACCGTGGGACGGTGCAGGTGGGCCAGGATGGTTCCTGTGGCGAGCGCGCCCGACAGCGCGCCGAGACCCCAGACGGCGTAGAGCCACCGGTAGGTCGATCCCACTGGATCGATCCCGAAGTTGAGACGAGCCACCGAGGAAAAGAGCGCCACGTACACCAGCGAGAAGAACGAGAAGCTGGCCATGGTCACGAGTAAACGGGCCAGGACCGGTCGTTCTCGGCTGATGCGCAGTCCGGTCAGCGCTCGTCGCCAGCCGGTTTCGCGGTGATCGCCGCGGATGTCGGGAAGAGTGACCCGGAACAGGGCCACGATCAAGAAGAGATAGGTGGCGGCATTGACCACGAACAGTTGCGAGGTGGTCACGCCACCGAGAGCCAGCACGGCGGCCAGGGACGGTCCGATCACGCGACTGCCGTTCAGCTGCACCGAATTCATGCTGATGGCTCCGGCCAGATCGCGCCGATCGACCAGGAGCGGGATGGTGGCCTGGAAAGCCGGAGCGTTGAGGGCATTGCCGGTCCCGACGGCCACCTGGGCCAGGAACAAGGCCCAGATCGGTCCGTCCACGCTGACGATGGCCGCGAGCACCAATGAGAAGGCCAGTTGGATCCATTGCATCGAGAGCAGGAATTTCCGGCGGTTGAGGCGTTCGGCGATGATGGCGCCCGGTATCGCCAGCACCAGGAGTGGCCCCAGTTGGGCGAAGACCAGCAGTCCCACGGTGGCGGCCGAACCGGTGCGGGCATCCACGTAGGCCGGGAGAGCCAGATTCTGCATCCAGGTCCCGATGCTCGACAGGAACAGACCGGTCCAGATCAACCGGTAGTCCCGATACGACAGGGCGGCCCGGGCGGTGCCGGGGCGATATCGGTGGGGGAGGTCGTTCGGTTCGGTCACAGGAAGATGTCGGTGGATCGGGCCCTGTGAGCCTAATTCCGACCCGGCCAGCGAGATGGTCCTTCGCTGCGCCGACGCGACCTGTCAGGCTTGGGTGATGTCGTCGGCGGAATCCGTATCACGTGAAGACGAGAAGGTCGCCATGCCGTCGGCCCAATGTCGATCGCCACTGGGCACCTTCGCCGAGTGTCCGATGTGCGGGGGGACGCTGGCACCCGAGCACGCTCATTTCCGCTGCCGGTCCTGCGGTTGGCGGGACTCCTGCTGCGACTGAGGTCTCGGTCGGCTCACGACGGCGGTCGCCAGGTTGGCGATCCGCTCCATTCCTCGATCTTTCGCGCCACCGCCAGTACTCGATCCTCGCGGCCGGGTCGGCCGATGATCTGGACTCCGATGGGCAGTCCCTCGTCGGGGCCGGGACCGAATCGGCCGCCTGGTACCGAGACCGCCGGACACGGAGCGACGAGGTTCCACACAGTGGTCATGTCGTCGGCGTGGAAGCGGCCGTCGGGCTCGGGCCGGACGCGGCGGCGTTCCTCGATCTTGGTCGCCGGTTTGGGTGGCCGGGCCATGGTGGGACAGAGAACGAGGTCGTAGCGGTCGAAGACGGACATGATCCGGTTCCAGACCTCCGAGCGACGGAGTTCGAGTCGTTTGTAGGCCGCAGCGGTCATGCGGAGTCCGTTCTCCACGAGCCACACCACATCGGGGTCGAGTTCGGAGCGGTGTCCGTCGAGAAGGTCCCCGAAGTAGGCGGCCATGAACACACTCCACATGGAGATCCAGAGATCCACATCGGTGGCCCTGAAACCTGGATCGACCGGTTCCACGATCGCTCCGCCGAAACCCAGTGCGGCGGCTGCGTTCTCGGTGACCTCGGCGATCTCGGGGTGGACCGCCCAGCAGCCGAGGTCGATCGAGACTCCGATGCGCAAACCGGACACCTGTTCATCGGCGCGGCCGTCCACCAGCGGTGACAGAACACTCCAGGGATCTCGCCGACTCGGACCCTGCGTTGCCAACAGGAACTCCCAGACGTCGTCGACGCACCGGCCGAGTGGGCCGTGATGGGACAGGGTGTCCCATGATCCGGGCAGAGAATCCATGGGAATCCGACCGAGAGATGGTTTGAGGCCGACGACTCCGCACCAGGCGGCCGGGATGCGCACCGATCCGCCCATGTCGCTTCCCTCGGCCAACACCACGCATCCGGTGGCCACGGACACCGCTGCGCCGCCACTCGAACCACCCGGGCTGCGATCGGGATTCCACGGATTCCGCGTGGCGCCCCAGAGGAGATTGTCGGTGATGGAGGCATGAGCGAACTCGGGGGTGTTGGTGCTGCCCACGATGATCGCTCCGGATCGCTGGAGTGCATCGACCACCGCGGCGGTGCGGTCGGCCACGTCGTGGCGGAAGACCTGCGAGCCCTGGGTCATGAGATGACCGGACCATGGAGTGGTGTCCTTGATGGCCACGGGGATTCCCCATAGCGGTTGGTCGGGGCCGACTCCGTCGCCGGCCAGCGCCCGTGCTCGAGCTCGAGCTTCATCGGCCCAGACCTGGACGAAGCAATTGAGACGGGGCTGCACGGATTCGATGCGGCTCAGACTCTCCTCGACAACATCGACCGGCGAGAGTCGGCTATGACCGAAGGCCTCGCGCAAGGCCGAGACGGTCGAGAAGCAGTCCGGTTCCGCCGCCACCGGTCAGCCGTTGATGAGATCGGCGTACAGCGGGAGGGCCATCGCCGGACCGCTGAGCAGGAACGTGGTCAGACACGTCTCCTTCCAGCGAGCCAGTTCGTCCTTGATCTTGTCCACCGGTCCGACCAGCGCCACGTCCTCGACCATGGTGAGTGGAATCGCGGCGGCCGCTTCGGACTTCTTGCCTTGCAGGTAGAGGTCCTGCACCTTGGTCGCCACGTCCTCGTATCCCATGCGAGCGAAGACCTCGAAATGGAAGTTGGCACCGCGGGCACCCATGCCTCCCGCGTAGAGCGCCAGGAACGGCCGCACCATGTCGGCACAGGTCTCGGCATCGTCGCCGGGGATGATCATGACGGTGGCCGCGACTTCGAAGCGGTCGGCCTTGTCGGCCTCGCCCGACCGAGCGAAGCCCTCGGCCAGACACTTCCGATAGAAGTCGTCCTCCTTCGGAGAGAAGAACAGAGGCAGCCAGCCGTCGCAGATCTCAGCCGATAGGGCCACGTTCTTGGGCCCCTCGGCACCGAGGAAAATGGGAATCGAACTGCGCAGCGGATGCACCGTCGGCCGCAGCGGTTTGCCCAGTCCCGCGCCGTCGGCCCCGGTGTAGGGAAGGTCGTAGAAGGCCCCGTGCTTCTCGACGGGCTTTTCGCGGGCCAGCACCTGACGCACGATGTCGACGTATTCGCGCGTGCGAGCCAGAGGACGCGGGTAGGGCTGCCCGTACCAACCCTCGACCACCTGCGGTCCGCTGGCCCCCAGACCGAGGATGAATCGGCCATTGGAAAGATGATCGAGGGTGATGGCCGCCATGGCCGCCGCCGTGGGAGTCCGGGCGCTCATCTGCATGATGGCCGTACCGAGACGGACCTTCTCGGTGTGTCCGCCCCACCACGCGAGCGGAGTCAAGGCATCGGATCCGTAGGCCTCGGCGGTCCAGATCGAGTCGAAGCCCAGTCGTTCCGCTTCTCGGATGGCCTCCATCGCCCCGGCCGGCGGACCCGACGACCAGTAGCCGGTGTTGTAACCGAGAGAGATGTCGCGGGAGCGTGATGCGGTCATGTGGACACGCTACGACGCCTGGTCACGAGGCATCGAAAGCGAGGGGGAGTTTCTCCGGCCCGAAGATTGCGGTGCCCTGCGGCTTCCAGACCACCGGTCCGTCGAGGCGAACGCCGGGCATGCGACGAGCCAGAATCGGCAGAGCTTCCTGAAGTTCGGCTCGGGCCAGGGCGGCCCCCAAGCAGTAGTGGATCCCCGACCCGAAGGTCATGTGCGGTTGACCCGAGGGTTCGCGTCGAATGTCGAACCGGTCGGGGGTCTCGTAGACCGACCGATCCCGGTTGGCCATGGCCAGCGCCGGG
>JBJTYE010000207.1:0-6342 GCA_046082625.1 Actinomycetota bacterium
CCGCAAGCGAGCGACCGGTGATCTCCAGATCCTCCTTCGCCACCCGCGAACGCGCCGCGACCCTCCCCACGACTGCCGATACCAACGAGACATCGTCCAGGCCGCGACCGAACCCGAGAGCGCGCCGTACGAGTACCAAGCCCACACCGGCGCCGCAGGCCAGAGGTATCACCGGATCGACCAACGTCGGCGACACGATCACGATCCTCCGACGACCGTCCGCCGGGCCACGAACCGATCCGGGTTGTCCACCCTTCCCAGACGCTGCAACAGGTACAGGGCGCCACCGAACACTGCGACGATCACCGTCAACACCAAAGCTCCTATCGAGGTTCCATAGGGCTTCAGATAGGAGGGGTTGAGGAGACAGAGCCCGAGCACGAACGAAATAACGACGATGGTGATGATCCGGACCGCACTGCGCAGGCGAGCTCGAGCCACCCAGATCCTGGTGCGCATCTGGACATCGGCTCGACAGCAGTCGGCGAGGTGCCCGAGAAGCGAACCCATGTCGCGAACTTGATTCTCGGCAGCCGTGATCAGAGCCGCGGCCACGAAGTCGGCGAGCGCGTGGTCGACATCCTCGGCGAAACTCCGAGCGGATTCGGCCAAGGAGGTGAATCCCAGACGCGCCGACATCTTCTGCACCGCAGGTCGAAGGACGTCGGGTGCGGTTGTGGAGGTGACGGACAGGGCCTGCTCGAGTCCGCTGGCGCCGGCCATGGTGTCGCGTAACTGCTCGGTCCAGACGGCCAAGGCCTCCACCAGGAGCGTCTCGTCACGCCTCGAATGTCGAGCACGGATTCTGCCGGACGCTCGTCCAAGGAGATCGACGCCGCGAATTCCGGCCATGATCACGAGGAGGCCGGAACCGGTGACGATGCCGAGAACCAACCGAGCTGCGGTGGACATCAATGCACGCTCCTCGACATCGCTGGAGACTCCGATGACTCGTCGTAGCCGTGCGCCGCCAGAATGACTCGCAGATTCGACGACATGGGATACGCCACACGACAATCGGAACCCGGCACAGAGGAGAAGAGCTCATTGGACACGATCCGAGGTCCATCGCTGTCCACGACCTCTCTGATACCGGTGATCTTGCGCCGTCCGGTGGAGAGTTCGACATGGACGACCAGATGGACTGCGGTGGCGATCAGTAGGTTCACGACCTCCACGGGGAGTCCGGTATTGGCCATGGAGACATAGGCGGCCAATTTCGAGAAGGCCGACTGTGTGGAATCGGCGTGAAGGGTGCACATCGAGCCATTGTTTCCCTGGCTCATGGCCAGCAACATGGGAAAGGCTTCGGCTCCACGTACTTCGCCGATGATCACGCGATCCGGGTCCATCCTCAGCGCCATTCGCGTCAGGTCGGACAGGGGAATGGCGCCGTGGCCTTCGATGTTCGCGGAACGCGACTGGAGAGCATCGTGATCGGGGTGAAGCTGAGCGAAGCGTTCGATTCCGAGTTCGTAGGCATCCTCGATGGTGACGATCCTCTCATCGAAGGGGATTTCGTTGATCAACGCCCGCAGCAGAGTCGTCTTTCCACTTCCGGTTCCTCCCACCACGATCACATTTCGTCTGGCCAACACCGCTGCTCGCAGGAACGTTGCCACCTGCTCGCTCATCGAACCACCTCGCCGGAGTTCGTCCAACGACGCCAGCTCGAATTGATGCTTGCGGATCACCAAGGCCGGATGCTGGGACACGTCCATGACTGCGAAGAGCCGACTTCCGTCGTCGAGACACAGGTTGCACTCGACCGTCGATGCATCGAAACGTCGCTCACCGTGACGCGAGCGCGACGCCACGTTGCGAACCAATCGAACGAGTTCATCATCGCTGGCCACGACCGGATCGAGTTCCAAACGTGATCCATCCCTCCTCTTGACCCAAATGGGCGCGGATCCCCGCACGTGGATGTCGGTGATGTCCGGATCATTGAGAAGTCGCTGAAGGGGGCCGAATCCGAGGAGGGTATCGATGGCCCGACGGGTCAGATCGGCCTCGGCGTTCGTGTCGGGGATGGCCAGGCCCGATACGACCGACTCCGAAATCCGACGATCGAAGAAGGCGCGAGCACTGGTGCGCGCCAATTCCACTTCATGGTCGAGTTCCGGTTCACGCCCGCTGCGACGCTCCTTCTGACGGTATTCCACCAAGACATCGGTGAGATGTCGGATCAAGTCGGCGAGATGCCGCTCCGCGTCGAGCAGGGCCGATGTGGCCGCCATGGTCATTGTTCCGTCCCCGAGCCGACGAAGGCGACGAATTCGGCCACGCGTTGCGAAAGAAGCGAAACATCACATCGGCCGAATGACATGATCTCGGCGAGAATCGGCCATCGAATCACTCGTGAAACTTGGAGAGTCGTGAGCGGTCCGCGAGAAGTCAGAATGCTCCATCGCCCGAAACTCTCGAGAAGACGGTGGCGATACAGAACCGCCGCCACATCGTCCAGCGTGCACCGCATGATCAAGAGCCGAGCGTCGGAGGACCGTGTGATCCCATCCGATGGCGACCGAGGTCGCAAAACCCCAACGCTGAACAGGACATCCGTGCCCAGAATCGCGCCGAGGCTTCCGACCATGGGCGTCATGCTGTCGATCGCCCTGATCGTCTCGTCGGGATCAGGTGGTGCCGACACCACCGGAACGGCGGAGACGCGATCGGCCACTCGAATCGGTCTCCCGAGCCGCAGGGTGCTCACGAGATCGGACAATCCTGGTCGCAAGCCATGTCGACATGCCAAGCGTCCTCCATCGGGATCGGCTTCGATCACGGTCACCGGCCTCGGCCACTTTCCAGCGATGTGCAGGAGGGCCGACGACGTGTCGATGAACCCGCCCGTGGTGGCGAGCGCGACCGTGGACATTCACTCACCGACTTTCACGAGGTGCACTTCGTCATGACCGAGGGGCGCGACGACCGCGTCGACAGGAAGTCTCAAGGTGACGGAACGTCGACCCTCGATGTCATCGGGAACGGAAATCTCCCACACCGTGGCGACCGGATCCACGACGTCCACCATGCGAGAGCCGTCGATGTCGTCGTCCACGGTCACCAGCCGGACGACGTCGCCGGCCATCAGGTCGAGGGGGGCCTCGGCATTGCTCACCGTTATGCCGACCAGACCGTAACGCGAGTCGATCGGCTCGACGTCGACAACAACAGTCGGAGTCAGAGGTGTTCCCATCGGAAGGTCGGCCTTCAGCCGCATCCCGACGATCTCCGAAGCCGATGAGATGCCGAGGAGAGCCAGGGGTCGCTCGCTGGTGATCACCACGGCGGAAAGGTCCTCGTTCGACAGCACCTGTCCGCGCCGGAGATCCCGGCTGGCCACGAGAACCGCCGTCCCTCGTTCGATCGAACGTTGCCAGACCAGGGCACCGAGAACGCAGCCCGCCACGATCAGAACACCGACGGCGAGTTCCGGAATCCTCACGTTGGATGCCGGTTTGACGTCCTTGGGTCCAGCCACGTTGTGCATCCCTCCTCGATGAACCGGGTCGGATCTCCGTCTGCCCCGTCACCCGACTGTGCGGCACCCGCTCCAGAGACTGAATGGGTCCGATGACCGAAGTTCCCTCCATCCGTTCGGGCAGGTCTCCCGGTCCGAACGCAAGCCGAGAAGACACCAGCAGTACTTCCTCCCGCGTGTTCGTGGTTGGCGGCCGCAGTCGACGTTCCCTCGAGCCCAAACGTCCACCCCAGGGATAGCCTGACGCCGATGACCACCAGGACCGGACGAGTACGGGCTCCGGACGTCCCGCCGCAGTTGAACGATCCGTGTTGGTGCGGATCGGGGCGCAAGTACCGCCGGTGTCACCGAGGGATCGAAGGCCGCATCCTGCCGGGGGTGGTGACCCCGATGCGGAGCGTCCCGGACCACATCGTCAAGCCCTCCTATGCCGCGACCGGTCGCGTGGAGCGGTGGAACGAGCCCCACGTCAAGTCCCCTGACGTCATCGCACGCATGCGCCACGCATGCGCGATGGCCGCCGACATCCTGCGCCAGGCCGGCGACTTCGTGCGACCAGGAATCACCACCGACGAGATCGACGTGCTGGTCCACGATCTCACCGTCGAAAGCGGGGCCTATCCGAGTCCGCTGAACTATCACGGCTATCCCAAGAGCGTGTGCACGTCCCTCAACGAGGTCATCTGCCACGGAATCCCCGACAGCACCGTGCTCGAAGACGGGGACATCATCAACATCGATGTCACCTGCTACGTGGACGGAGTCCACGGGGACACCAACGCCACGTTCTTCGTCGGCAACGTGTCCGAGGAGGACCGCGACCTGGTCCGGGTCACCGAGGAGTGTCTGTGGCTCGGGATCGAGGCCGTGAAACCGGGTCGACCCCTCAACGTGATCGGCAAGGCCATCGAGGACCACGCCAAGAAGCACAAATTGGGCGTGGTGCGATCCTTCATCGGCCACGGCATCGGTGAGCAGTTCCACACCGACATCCAGGTTCTGCACTATTTCGATCCCCGCAACACCATGCCCATGCAGCCCGGAATGGTGTTCACCATCGAACCCATGATCACCCTCGGTACCTGGCAGCACCTGATGTGGGACGACGACTGGACCGCGGTCACTGCAGACGGCAAGCGAACCGCTCAATTCGAGCACACCATCCTGGTCACCGAGACCGGTGTGGACGTCCTGACGGCCACTGATGGCGCCGTCTCTCCCCGCCGACCCGGGCGGCCCTGACCCATGAATCCGGCTGATCGCACTGCCGCCGAGGTCCTCGGATCCTGGGCGGCCGGAGAGCGTTTCGAGGCCTTCGACCGCGACCAATGGGCCGAGCTGCGAGCCGCAACCCCGATGACCTTGCGCCAGGCGGATCTGGACAACTTGCGGGGTATCAACGAGCGCATCGATCTCGACGAAGTGGTGGCCGTCTATCTGCCGCTCACACGTCTCTTGAATCTCTACGTCTCGGCCACCCAGAATCTGCACAAGGTCAGCGCGACCTTCCTCGGCACCTTGGCCCCGAAAGTGCCCTACGTGATCGGTGTGGCCGGCAGCGTGGCCGTGGGCAAGAGCACCTTCGCCCGCATCCTGCAGACATTGCTCGCCCGCTGGCCCGATCACCCCAAGGTCGATCTCATCACCACCGACGGCTTCCTCCATCCCAATCACGTCTTGGAGGATCGTGGCATCATGAACCGCAAAGGGTTTCCTGAGAGTTACGACACTCGATCACTCCTCAAGTTCCTCCGCGATCTGAAGAGCGGGCAGAAATCGGTGGAGGCCCCGGTGTACAGCCACGTGGTGTACGACATCGTGGACGGCGAGAGCGTTCGGGTCTGTCAGCCCGACATCTTGATTCTCGAGGGCCTGAACGTCCTGCAGGTCGGATCTCCTGGAGGCGAGAACACCGAATTCGTCAGCGACTACTTCGATTTCTCCATCTACATCGACGCCGACGAGAGCGATATCGAATCCTGGTACGTGGATCGGTTCCTCCGACTCTGCGATTCGGTGTTCCAGGAGCCCGAGAGCTTCTTCCGTCATTTCGCCCATCTGAGTCGCGATGAGGCCATCGGTATGGCCGAAGGGATCTGGCGCGAGATCAACGGTTTGAACCTGCGTCAGAACATCGAACCCACACGTGAACGGGCCTCGCTGATCCTGCGCAAGGGCTCGAATCATCGCGTCTCGGACGTCTTTCTCCGCAAACTCTGAGGGGTGATCCCACCTTCTGCCGCGTCTTGGCAGAATAGGAAGGTGGCAACCAGACGTGCTCCGGCGAAACGGCGCAAGAAGAAGCAGGCTTCTCGGGTTCCGGCCATCTTTCTGGCCGGTTTGATCGCCGGGGTCGGCGGCGTGCTCTTGGTGCGGGCCACCGATGACACCTCTGAATCCCCCGGCACCGTCGCCGTCGATGGCACCGAAGCTCCCTCGGCCACCGATGACTCGTCCGCTCCCGGGGATTCCGCCGTCGACGGCTCGGGAGGGGGCTCTCCCGGCCCGGCCACCGACCCGAGCAATCTGGGCAAACCGGTGAAGGTCTTCAGCGACACTCTTGGCGACTTCAGTTTCGACCCGATCATCGAGGACTGGACTCCTACCGATCCCCCACAGATACCGACGGTCACCGCCGAAGTGCGACCCACGTGGGTGATGAACGGTCGCATCGACGTGAGTCTGCCCGATGGCTTCTATTGGGGAGTCCCGGTGAGCGTCTTCGACGAGGAACAGCGCGGTATCAACTTCGACATCCGTCAAGCCTTCGTCGGTGACGCCTGTCGACAGCGCTTCGGAAACGACGCCGATGCCTGTCTCAATGACATCGGAGTCACACCGAGCGACGGAACCCA
>JBJTYE010000208.1:0-3246 GCA_046082625.1 Actinomycetota bacterium
GACCATAGGCGATGTGCGCCGGAACCGGCAGGATACCGGGCAACGCGAGGTACCAACACGCTGAGATCGCCTTCGGCGAAACGACGCAGGGCTCGTTCGCGAGCTGGTTGGGCCATGTCGCCGTGGATGGCTGCGGCGTTCACGCCGAGCGACACCAAGTTGTCGGTGACCCGGTCGCAGACCCGCTTGGTCTGACAGAACACCACGGTCTTGCCGGCGCCGCGGGCGATGGCCGCGACCACCTTGTCCTTGTCCATGTGGTGCACCGCCAACCACAGGTGGTGCATGGTGCCGACGGTGTCGGTGGCGGCATCGATGGCCACCTCTTCGGGATTCTTCATGAACTGCCGGATGAGATGTCCGACGTCGCCGTCCAAAGTCGCCGAGAAGAGCATGGTCTGATTGCGGCCGGTGCACCGACGCAGGATCCATTCGACCTGCGGGGTGAAGCCGTCATCGGCCATGCGGTCCGCTTCGTCGAGAACGGCGATCTCGACTTCGGAGACGTCGATCTCGTCGGACTTCAGCAGATCGATCAGACGCAGCGGAGTGGCCACCACGATCTCGATGCCCTTGGCCAGGTCCTCGACTTGTTGGTGGCGGCTGGCGCCGCCGTACACCGGCAGGACGCGATGACCCGAATGTCGTGCCACCGGCTCCAGGACCTCGGCCACCTGGACGGCCAACTCGCGGGTCGGCACCAGGACCAGACCCTTGGGCTTCATCGGCGCCGCCGGACCGGAGATGCGCGCCATCATGGGAACTCCGAAGGCCAGCGTCTTGCCCGAACCGGTCTTGGCCCGACCGCACAGATCGACTCCCCGCAGGGCCACCGGGATGGCTTCGACTTGGATGGCGAAAGGGGCGGCGAAGCCGGCCGCCGCCAGACCGGCATCCACATCGGCCGGAACGCCGAGGGCGGCGAAACCAGTGGGGGGTTCGACCGGGGGCAGAGCCGTGGTACTGGTCAGTTTCCGAGTGCGATCGGTGATGTGCTCGTCGGCGCGGGGAGGTCGGCGGCGCCGTCTCGGGGCGCCTTTCCGGGGGGCAGGTTCACTCATGTAGGAGGCCAGGGTACCGGGAATGCGGTGTCTACATTGTCCTCATGCACGTGCCTTTGACCATCGTCGACCACATCCGCCGCGCCGAACAGCTCTACCCGGATCGGGTGGCCGTCGTCGACGAACCGGATCAGCCGGCTCCGTCATGGGGAACCATCACCTATCGCGAGATGGCCCACCGGGCCCGGGCCATGGCCGCCGGTCTCGATGCACTCGGGATCGGCACCGGCGAGCGCGTGGCCATGGTCTCGCACAACTCGGCGCGACTGCTCACCGCCTTCTTCGGCGTCTCGGGATCCGGTCGCATCCTGGTCCCCATCAACTTCCGCCTGGTGGCCGAGGAAGTGCAATACATCGTGGAGCACAGCGGGGCGCGAGTACTGCTCATCGACCCGGAACTGGCCGAGGCCATGGCGGCAGTCTCGTGCGAGCATCGTCTGCTCATCGGCGAGGAATCGGACGGCGTGCTCCTGCAGTTCGACCGGGAGCCGCGGCCGTGGTCCCCCGACGAGAACGCCACGGCCACCATCAACTACACGAGCGGCACCACCGCCCGGCCCAAAGGCGTGCAGTTGACCCATCGGAATCTCTGGATCAACGCCGCCACCTTCGGCTGGCACATGGGTGTCAGCGACCGCGACGTGTATCTCCATACCCTGCCGCAGTTCCACTGCAACGGTTGGGGCATGGTCTACGCGGTCACCGGGATGGGCGGTGAGCACATCATCCTGCGCAAGGTGGACGGGGCCGAGATCCTCCGGCGCATCGACCGCCATGGTGTCACCTTGTTGTGCGGGGCTCCAGCGGTGGTGAACATGGTCCTCGATGCCGCCGGCTCGTGGACCGGATCGATCCCGGGTGCGGGCCGCGTGCGCATGGTGGTGGCCGGCGCACCGCCGCCGACGCGCACCATCGAACGCATGGAGACCGAACTCGGTTGGGAGTTCGTCCAGTTGTACGGGCTCACCGAGACCTCGCCGTTCCTCACCATGAACCGCACTCGCGCCGAATTCGACGGCCTGAGTCCGGCGGATCGGGCGGCGAAACTCTCGCGGGCCGGAGCGCCGGCCCTGGGGGTCGAGGTGCGGATCTCGGCCCAGGGCGAGGTGTTGGCCCGCGGCAACGTGGTGATGGAGGGGTACTGGAACCAGCCCGATGCCACCGGCGACGCCATCCACCCCGCCAGCGACGATCCGGACGGCGTGACGTGGTTCCACACCGGCGACGGCGGAGACATCGATGCCGCGTCCTATCTGACCATCTCGGACCGCAAGAAGGACGTGATCATTTCGGGCGGCGAGAACGTCTCGTCCATCGAGGTGGAGGACGCCGTGTTCAGCCATCCCGATGTGAGCGAGGTGGCGGTGATCGGCATCCCCGACGACAAGTGGGGAGAACTGGTCACGGCACTGGTGGTGAAGGCGCCCGGTTCGACTCTCACCGAGGACGAGCTCATCGCCTACGTGAAGACCAAGTTGGCCGGATACAAGTGCCCGAAGAAGGTCGAGTTCCGCGAGGCGCTCGCCCGCACGGCCACCGGGAAATTGCAGAAGTTCAAACTCCGCGCCCCCTATTGGGAAGGTCGCGAACGCCAGGTGAACTGATCGGATCAGCCGGCAGTGATGCCGCGTAGGTCGGCCTGGCTCTCGAACTGTCCGAGGAACCACTGGTAGGTCTCGCGCAGTCCCCGATCCAGGTCGTATCGCGGGGACCAGCCCAGGTCCATGAGGCGACCGACGTCGAGCACCTTGCGCGGGGTTCCGTCGGGTTTGGTGGCGTCGAACCGGAGCTGCGCTCCCGGATGCACGATGTCGCGGATCCGCTCGGCCAAGTCGCGGATGCTCAGGTCAACGCCGGTGCCGACATTGATGTGCAGATCGTCGCTGTAGTGCTCCATCAGGAACAGGCAGGCATCGGCGAGGTCGTCGACGTGGAGGAACTCGCGCATGGGGCTGCCGGTCCCCCAGACCTCCACCTCGGCGCTGCTGGAAGTCTTGGCGTCGTGGAACTTGCGGATGAGCGCCGGGATCACATGGCTGGAGTTCAAGTCGAAATTGTCGTGCGGTCCGTACAAGTTGGTGGGCATGGCCGAGATGAAGTCGCTTCCGTATTGACGTCGGTAGGCCTGGCACAACTTGATGCCGGCGATCTTGGCCAGCGCGTACCACTCGTTGGTCGGCTCGAG
>JBJTYE010000209.1:0-6671 GCA_046082625.1 Actinomycetota bacterium
AGGTCGTGGCGGTGGCGGGGGCGATCGATCTCTCCACCTTGCCCCGGTTCGTCGATGCCCTCAATCGAGTGACGATCAACGGCGACGCCACGGTGGCCGTCGATCTCGAGGAAGTCACCGCTCTCGACGATGCCGCTCTCGGATCCCTGCTCGGTACGGCCAGTCGATTGCGCAGATCGGGTCGGGACCTCGTTCTGGTCTGCACCAACGACCGGGTGGTCGACCACCTGCGGGCCACCGGCGTGACATCCCTCCTTCCCTTGGTGGCCACCCTCGGCTCCGTCGGATCGTCGCGGACCGAACGATGACCCGGAACACGGTGTGGGTACTCGGAGATCAACTCCATCGACACCAGGCCGCCCTCGACGAGGCCCGACCGGGTACGCATCGCATCCTCTTCGTCGAGAGCGACGCTCTGATCCGTTCCCGCCGGTGGCATCTGCAACGAGCCCACCTGGTTCTGGCCTCCATGCGGCGGTTCGCCGACGAGTTGCGCCACGAAGGATTCGAGGTCGACTACCGCCGGGCTCCGTCGTTGCGGCAGGGTCTGGCCGACCATCGCGCCGAATTCGCCCCGTCGTCGGTCTCGGTGACCGAACCCAACAGCTGGTCGGGTCGGGCGATGGTGCAGGACGTTTCGTGCCGGGTCGTGCGGAGCACTCAGTTCCTCTGCCATTACGAGGACTTCGCTGCCTGGCGCACCGAGTGGCTCAGTAGCCGCAAGACCTTCAAGATGGAGGACTTCTATCGTTGGCAACGTCGACGGCTGAAGTATCTGATGGATCCCGACGGCGAACCGGCCACCGGAATCTGGAACTACGACGCCGACAACCGCCAACCGCCGCCCAAGGATGCGGCGTCGCGTTGGCAGCCACCCATCCGGGACGAACTGGACGATCTCGACCACCAGTTGATCGAGGAACTTCGGCCCCACTGCACCGGTCAGGACCCCACCGGCCTGTGGGCCACCACGCGCACCGGTGCACTGGCTCGTCTCGAGCATTTCGTCGATCGAGTCCTGCCCCAGTTCGGACCCCATGAAGATGCCATGACCACCCAGAGTTGGCATCTCGCACACTCGCTCTTGTCCCCGTACCTGAACATCGGACTTCTGCATCCGCGCGAAGTGTGCGACGCCGTTCAAGCCGCCTACGACGCTGGCACCGTGTCCATCGCCTCGGCCGAGGGATTCATCCGTCAAGTCATCGGATGGCGCGAGTACGTCTGGGGTCTGTACTGGCTGGGAATGCCCGAGTACGCCGAGATGAACGAACTCGAAGCCCATCGCGATCTGCCTCCGGTCTTCACCGGGGAGGCGACCACCGAGATGCGATGCCTGTCCTCGGCGCTGGCCGACGTCGATGCCCGTGCGTATGCCCATCACATCCAGCGACTGATGGTGATCGGCAACCTGTGCCTCACGGCCGGCGTCGATCCTCAGCAGTTGACCGACTGGATGTGGTCGAACTTCATCGACGGTGCCGAATGGGTGATGGTCCCCAATGTGATCGGCATGTCCCAGTTCGCCGATGGTGGGCGTATGGCCACCAAGCCCTACGCGTCCGGCGGCGCCTACATCGACAAGATGAGCGACTACTGCAAGGGTTGCCGCTTCGACCGCACCAAACGCGTCGGCGAGGACGCCTGCCCCTTCACCACCCTCTACTGGGACTTCATGGCCCGCCACGAGAAGCGCTTCGTCCGCAATGCCCGAGTGGCCCAACAGGTGCGGGCCGCCTTCAAACTTTCGGATCTGGACGCGGTGCGTGTGCGTGCCAGCGACGTCCTCGACAAGTTGTCGGCCGGAGAACTCTGATTCAGCCGGTGCTCTTGCGCCGTCGAAACCCGCGGCGATCCTCGACCTTGGTCCGCGCCCGCTGTTCTTCTTCGAGAGCCGCCTCTTCGGCGACCAGTCGCTTCATGCTCTCCACCCGACGTCGATCCAAGCGACCGGCGTCGATGGCGGCGCGGATGGCGCAATCCGGTTCCTCATCGTGTTTGCAGTCCCGGAAACGACACGCATCGGAGACGGTGAACACGTCGGCGAAGGCGCGCTCGATACCGGTGCCACTCGACCAGAGACTGACGGCGCGCACCCCTGGAGTGTCGATCAACCACCCGGCCGACCCGACCGGAACGGCTGGCAGTGGCACCAATTGCACCGCCGTGGTGGTGTGGCGACCCCGTTGGTCTCCCACCCTGACCTCTGCGGTGCTCTGGACGTCTCCGCCGACCAGGGCGTTCACGATGGTGCTCTTGCCCACACCGCTGGCCCCGAGCAGCGCCACCGTGCGGTATCCCTGGGCGTACTGGAGCAGGGTTTCCAGTCCGTCCCGGCGCACCCCGCTCACCACGTGGACCGGGACATCGGGGGCCACCGCTTCCAGGGCCGCCACCCGTCGGCCGATCTCGTCTGCATCCTCCATCAGATCCAACTTGGTCAGGACCAGCACCGGACGCGCCCCGCTGTCGAAGGCCAGGACGAGTTCGCGTTCCAGTCGCCGCTGATTGGGCGGCGACACCAGAGCGTGCAACAGGAAGACGACGTCGATGTTGGCGGCGATGGTGTGGGCTTCGGCGCGCTGGCCTTCGAAACTCGCTCTCCGCACGAAGGCGCTGCGTCGGGGTAGAACGACCTCGATGCGCTCTCCATTGGCCGATGCCACGACCCAGTCACCGACGGCGACGTCGGCACCGATGTTGCGCACCCTTTGGGCGTCTCCACCCGGAGGCCCGTACCACAACGTGCTCCACCCGCGATCGAGACGTGCCACGCGAGCGGGGCCGTGATGTTCGAGCGGATTCCAGTCTCGTTGCGCGCACGTCTCGGCCCACACGCGCTCCCACCGATCGTCCCATCCGAGAGCTCGTTGCGTGTCGTGCACGATCTGAACCGTAGTGCCGTGCACCTCGACCACTCCGCCGCCGATGACCCGCGGACGATCGATGTGACCGGAAATTTTCGATCATCGTCCACAGGCATCGAAGCGCGTCGAAGGTTACGTCGCCGACGAGATCGCGATGATGCACACATTGCCGTGAATGTTCCCTCTCACCTGCGACGATGAAGACAATGAGGACAGTCGTGGTCGGCAATCCGCCGGTCCGACCCAGGATCGATCACGAACTTCGGTTCCAGGTCTATCCACAGGCCTCGGTGCCGGACCCTCCTTGACATCGCTACCCTCCATGCCGTAGCGCTACATATATATGTCTAAACCCCTCGTCATCGTCGAATCGCCAGCCAAGGCGAAGACCATCGCCTCATTTCTCGGTTCCGACTTCGAAGTGCAGGCGTCGGTCGGTCATGTCGCTGATCTCCCGTCCAAGGGCCTGGCAGTCGATGTCGACAACCATTTCAAGCCCACCTACGAGTTGACCGAGCGTGGTTCCAAGGTCATCAAGGAACTTCGCCGACTGGTCAAGACCGCCAGTGCCGTCTATCTCGCCACCGACGAAGACCGCGAAGGCGAGGCCATCAGCTGGCACCTCATCGAGAATCTCAAGTCGGCGATCAAGCCCGGAACCCCGGTGCACCGGGTCGTCTTCCACGAGATCACCAAGGCCGCCATCGACCATGCCTTCGCCTCACCGCGAGACCTCGACTACGGATTGGTGGACGCCGCCGAGACCCGGCGCATCCTCGACCGCCTGTTCGGCTACGAGGTGTCCCCGGTTCTGTGGCGCAAGGTGAACCGCGGCCTGTCGGCAGGGCGGGTGCAGAGCCCCACCGTGCGCCTGGTGGTGGAGCGAGAACGGGAGCGCATCGCCTTCGTCTCGGCCAGTTACTGGGGACTCGACCTGGTGTCGGACACCCAACCCTCCTTCACCGCCAACCTGCTGGAGATCGACGGACGGCGAGTGGCCACCGGCAAGGACTTCGACAGCGACGGACGCACCAAGACCGAGGTGGTGGTGCTCGACGAAGCGTCGGTGACCGACCTGGTCCGGGACCTCCGGGACGCCCCGGTTTCGGTGGCCTCGGTGGAGGACAAGCCCTATCGGTCCTCCCCCAAGGCCCCCTTCATGACCAGCACCCTCCAGCAGGAGGCAGGACGCAAACTGCGCCTGTCGGCCCAACAGACCATGCGCACCGCGCAGGGTCTGTACGAGCGGGGATTCATTACATATATGCGTACCGACTCGGTCACCCTGGCCGATGAAGCCCTGGATGCGGTGCGGGCCGAGATCGGGCGCGAATTCGGTCGGGAGTATCTGCCCGACGCACCCCGGCTCTACACCAAGAAAGTCAAGAACGCCCAGGAGGCTCACGAAGCCATCCGCCCCACTCTGCCCCTGCGGTCTCCGGAGTCGGTGGCCAGTCAACTGAGCGGACCCGACTTGGCTCTCTATCGTTTGGTCTGGCAGCGCACCTTGGCGTCCCAGATGCCCGACGCCCGCGGCATCACTGTGTCCATCCGTTTGAGCGCCACCGCCACCGACCGCGTGTGCACCTTCGCTGCCAGTGGCACCACCATCACCTTCGACGGCCACCGCCGCGTGTACGAGGAATCACGCGACGACGATGCCGACAGCACCGAAGCCGAAGCCTTGCTTCCGGCCTTGACAGTGGGCGATCGCGTCGCCGTCCGTTCCTACGACCCGGCTGGACACGAAACCACGCCTCCGCCGCGTTACACCGAGGCTTCGATCGTGAAGAAGCTCGAGGAGTTGGGCATCGGCCGCCCCTCGACCTGGGCGTCCATCATCCAGACCGTGCAGGATCGCGGCTACGTCTGGAAGAAGGGACAGGCTCTGGTTCCGACCTGGACCGCTTTCGCCGTCGTCAATCTGCTGGAGCGGCACTTCTCCAAACTCGTCGACTACCAGTTCACCGCTGGTGTCGAGGAAGACCTGGACGAGATCTCCCAGAAGCTGCTGGCCAAGGACAAGTGGCTGCACGACTTCTACTTCGGTCTCGATCTCTCTGAAGCCGCCGTCGGAGACGAGCAGTTGGGGCTGAAGAGATTGATCGCGCAGAACATCGCCGAGATCGATGCCGCCGAGATCAACTCCTTCACCCTCGGTGCCGATCCGAACACCGGCGAAGTCGTGGCGGTGAAGCCCGGAAAGTACGGGCCGTACGTGAAGCGCGGTGACGAGAACGCCGCCGTTCCCGATTCGTTGACTCCGGACGAGCTCACCTTGCACGAGGCCTTGCGTCTTCTCTCGCTTCCCAAGAACGACGAGCCCATCGGCGAACTGGATGGTCTGCCGGTCTTCTTGAAGAGCGGTCGCTTCGGACCGTACGTGCAGTGGGGCACCATGGAGACCCCGCCGCCGAACATGGAAAAGCCCAAAATGGTCAGCCTCTTCAAGACCATGGTGCTCGAACGCATGACCATGCACGACGCCGAGCAATTGCTGACCCTGCCGCGCACCGTCGGCATCGATCCGACCGACGAGCAGCCGATCGTGGCCCAGAACGGGAAGTACGGCCCGTACCTTCAAAAGGGCACGGACTACCGGACCCTCGAGAACGAGGAGCAATTACTGACCATCACCTTGGATCAGGCCTTGGCCATCTACGCCCTCCCCAAAGTTTTCCGCAGGGGCCGTTCGTCCCCCAACAGCGGACCGCTGCGGGAGTTCGGCGTCGATCCGGTCAGCAGCCGTCCGGTGGTCGCGAAGGACGGCAAGTTCGGCACCTACGTCACCGACGGCGAGGTGAACGCGTCCTTGGGTCGCGGTGACCGACTCGAGGACATGCTGTCCGAACGAGCCTTCGAACTGCTGGCCTTGCGACGCGAGGTCATGGCCGAAAAGGGCATCACACCCAAGAGTCGGCGCAGCAGCGGTCCGGCCAAGAAGGCAGCCGCCACGAAGCCGGCGGTGAAGAAAGCTGCGACCAAGAAGCCAGCCGCCAAGAAATCGGCCGCCACGAAAGCTACGGCCAAAAAGCCGGCTGCCAAGAAATCGCCGGTCAAGAAGGCTGCGGCCAAGAAGAAGTCCGCCGAGACGCCCGTCTGAGTGTGCCGTGACGTCCGGTGTCTACATCGCATTCGAGGGCATCGAGGGCTGTGGCAAGACCACTCAGACCGAGGCTCTGGCGACCTGGTTGAGCGCCGAACATCCGCTGACCGTGACCACGCGGGAAACCGGTGGCACGGACATCGGCCAGCGGATCCGCGACGTCCTCCACGACGTGGCCAACACACATCTCGATCCCATCGCCGAGGCGTTGTTGATCGCCGGTGACCGCGCCCAGCACCGCGCCGAGGTTCTCGTTCCCGCACTGACTGCCGGACGGCACGTCATCAGCGACCGCAGCGTGTATTCCTCGCTCGCCTATCAGGGATACGGACGGAATCTTCCCCTCGACATGGTGCGACTCGTGAACGACTGGGCACTCGCCAGTCGGTGGCCCGATCTGGTCATTCTGTTGGATGTCCCGCACGACTCCGCCATGCAACGTCTCAGTTCGCGCGACCTTGACCGCTTCGAAATCGAAGATGTGGCGTTCTTCGAAAGAGTCGCCAACGGGTTTCGCGCCATGGCTGAACTCGATCCCGAGCACTGGTTGGTGGTGGATGGGCGCGGATCGCCGGCCGAGATCGCCGAGGTCGTCCGAGCCGGGGTGACCGAGCGGCTCGGATTGCCATGATCGCCATGCCATCGGTGTACGACGCAGTCGTCGGCCAAGACCATGCCATCGTCAAACTTCGGGCCCT
>JBJTYE010000210.1:0-3533 GCA_046082625.1 Actinomycetota bacterium
CGGAGCCGCCGAGGCTCCGGCAGCCGCCAGCGCCGCCGTGGAGAAGATCGTGGAGCGTGTGGTGACCAAGCCGGTGCGGCAGAAGTTGCCGCGCAGCCGCCGCGGTCGCACCTTCGAGTTCCGGGTCGCCGATTGCAAGGGCTTCGCCACGATCGGCGAGTACGAGGACGGTCGTCCCGGCGAGGTCTTCCTCACCGTGTCCAAGCAGGGTTCCACGCTGTCGGGCATCATGGACGCTTTCGCCAAGAGCATCAGCTACGGACTCCAGTACGGCGTGCCGATGCGGGCCTTCGTCGAGGCCTTCGTCAACATGCGCTTCGAACCGGCCGGAATGACCGACGATCCCGACATCCGTTTCGCCGCCTCCATCATGGATTACCTGTTCCGTCGCCTGGCTCTCGAGTACTTGAGCTACGACGAGCGCCAGGAACTGGGCATCTTCTCCATCGACGAGCGTCTGCAGCCCACCTTGCCCGGCGTGGAGGAATCGGCCATCGAGTCCTCCACCGGTACCGAGGTGGCCCCCGATCCCAAGAGCATCCCCTCGGTCGAGGAATTGGTGACGCAGATGGAGATGGGGATCGCCCCGCCGGCACCCAAGAGCGACCACTCGAGCGAGATCGCTCGCCCGGACGTCAAGCATTCCGACGCCCCGATGTGCATGCAGTGCGGTGTGCAGATGGTGCGGGCCGGCTCGTGCCACGCTTGCCCGTCGTGCGGCAACACCAGCGGCTGCAGCTGACAGAGACGCGGAACGCCGCGACTCGCCCCTCCGGGAGGGTGATGGCGTTCAGTCGCTGAGGATCACCAACGGAATTTCGCGTTGGGTCTTGTTCTGGTAGGTGCCGTAGTGCGGATATGTCCCCACCACGGCCGACCACAGTCGCTGGCGTTCGTCACCGGTGGCGATGCGTGCCGTCATGTCCCGGGCCGGACCGCCTTCGAGTCGTACGTTCACTCGGGGATTCGCTTGCAGGTTCAAGAACCAGGCCGGATGGCGATCGTCGCCGCCGCGTGAGGCCACGATGACCCAGGTGCCGTGCTCCTGAACGGGTGAGGTGAGCATGACCGACCGTGGTTGTCCGCTGTGTCGACCGGTGGTGGTCAACTCGAGAACCGGCATGCCTCCGGCCCGCCAACCGATTCGGTTGCGGGTCAGGGTCAGGATCGTGCGGTGAACCGCGTTCATGGCCTTGAGTGCGAAATCAGCGGGCACGAGGCGACCTTAGCGGTGTCGGTGGTTCACCGATCACCAGTTCTCGCCTCGGCGACCGGCCTTCTTGGCACTGTCCAACTTCTTGCCGGCGAGGCGTCGCTCGACAGCCCCACGAGTCGGCTTGGATTTCCGGCGGGGTGGCGGCGGGGGTTCGGCGGCCCGGTCGATGGTGGAGGCCAACTGCTCGCGGCAGATCTGCCGATTGCGCCACTGACTGCGACTCTCCTGGCTGGACACCGCGATGCTGTCGCCCAGCCCGGTACGAACACGATCCAGGAGGTGCGCAGGCCCGCGGAGGTCGTGGGTGGCCACCACGAGCGTGGCCCGGGATGAGGTCTTGTTCACGTGCTGACCACCCGCTCCACCGGAGCGAGTGAACGACCAGACCATGGCCGTAGCCGGAACGATCACACCGGCGCGGGTCCGCAGGTCCCCGTCGATTTCGATTCGGGGATTCATCGGCGCCGACCCGAGATGATCAGTTGCGCGGCACCTTGCTCCACGGCAGGTCCTTGTCGAGACGGGGTTCCCCGGGAAGTCCGAGAACTTGTTCGCCCAGGATGTTGCGCATGATCTCACTGGTCCCACCTTCGATGGAATTGGCCCGGGAGCGGAGGAAGGAATGCCGGACCCCGCCGTCGGAGCCGTCCACGGACAGATTCTCCGGGCGCCGGAACGTGTAGTCGAAATCGATCATGCCGGCAGCCCCGAGGAGCTCGACGGCGAAAGCGGTGGTCTCCTTGTTGAACTCGGCCAGCATCAACTTGGCGATCGAACCTTCCGGTCCGGGGTTGCCGGCTTTGGCCGCCTCGGAGGCCCGCATGTTGGTGAGGCGCAAGGTTTCGCTGCGGCACCAGAGTTGCATGAGGCGGTCCTTGTGAGCGGCGGAGCGGTCCGACTCCGGGCGATCCTTCCAGATCTTCACCACCTCGTCGATCGGACCGCGACGGCGGGTCGTGCCACCGCCGCCCCCACCGATGGCCGTGCGTTCGTTCATGAGGGTGGTGAGCGCCACGCGCCAGCCCTCACCCACGTCGCCGATGCGATGGGCATCGGGAATTCGCGCGTCGGTCAGATACACCTCGTTGAATTCGGCCTCACCGGTGATCTGGCGCAACGGCCGCACTTCGACCCCGGGGGAGCGCATGTCCACGGCGAAATACGTCATGCCCTTGTGCTTGGGCTGGTCGGGATCGGTGCGGGTCACGAGCATCCCCCAGTCGCCGAGATGGGCGAGGGTGTTCCAGACCTTCTGGCCGTTGACGATCCATTCGTCGCCATCGCGCACGGCGCGGGTACCGAGTCCGGCGAAGTCGCTCCCGGCACCGGGCTCGCTGAACAGCTGACACCACCTCTCCTCGCCGGTGAACATGGGTCGCAGGAAGCGCTTCTTGACCTCGTCGGACCCGTGGGTGACGATGGTCGGCCCGGCCAGCGCGATGAAGAACGTCGAGGGATCCTGGGGCTGAGCGCCGGCCTTGCGCAAGCGCTCTTCGACCAGGCGGTTCAGCTCGGGTCGGACGCCGAGACCTCCAAAGCCTTCCGGAAAATGCACCCAGGCCAATCCATGGTCGTAGCGGGCGCCACGAAAGGAGATGTTGTCGGTGGTCTTCGGATCGTGGGTCGCCAACAACTGGTCGATCGCCGCCTCCACGCGCAAGCGAGCGGAATCGTTCGAGGTGCCGGCGGTGGCAGTGTCGATGGCGGTCATCTCGTCCTCCTGTCGGGGCGGTGCGTGGATAGAGGCACGTTAGACGGTGCCGTGCATCGATCAGCGATCGCCGAATTCCTGGACCAGAGCCGGATGGACGATCCGTCCGTCCTCGATGTTGACCGCCCCAGCCAACTCGGGATGCTGTGCCACGGCCTGCTCCCAGCCCCCGGCCAAGGCCCTCACATAGGGGACAGTGGCGGCGCACAGGGCGACCGTCGAGGTGCGGGGAACGGCGGCGGGCATGTTGGGGGTTGCCGACACCCGCACGTGCCCCATGGTGCGCACCGTATCGGAATGGCTGGTGGCCACGACTCCTTCGACGCATCCTCCTTGATCGATGGCGATGTCGATGACCACCGACCCATCGGGCATGAGGTCGAGGATCTCGCGGGTGATGACGACGGGGGCTCGATGTCCGGGAGCGAGAACGGCCCCGATCATGGCCTCGGTCGTGGGCGCCAGACCTTCGAGGACCCCGGGTCCGGCCTGCACGGCGCGACCACCGTAGCGACGCGCCACCTCCTCGGCCCGTCGGAGGTCGAGATCGACGATGATCACGTCGGCGCCCATTCCGGCGGCCACGTCGGCGGCGTGCGACCCGAC
>JBJTYE010000211.1:0-4464 GCA_046082625.1 Actinomycetota bacterium
GCATGGCCGTGGCCTGATCGCCGAGGGCGAAGATGGCTCGAGCGGTGGCCCAATCGGTGGTCACGGTGGCCTCGGGATCGGGCAGTTCGCCCAGTTCCATCTTCATCTCGCCTGACGAGGTGTCGATGTAGGCCTTGACGGTGCCGTCACCGAAGGGCACGTCGGTGATCACCTGATTGATCTTCACCACCGCATTGATCTTGGGGGTCTGGCCTTCGTATTTGGCGCGGCTGCCCTGGGCGGCTTCCATCCAGGCATCGGAGAGAAAGGGATGACTCATGGGCACGAGTGTACTGGCGGCACCGTCGCCCCTCTCCGGCTCAGGCGAGAGTGCGCACCGAGGTGGTGACGGCCTCCAGGAAGTCCCGATCCAGGTCCACGCCCGATCCCGGGCCGTCGGGCACCCGGACCTGTCCGTTCTCGAGTCGGACCGGTGCGGTGACGATGTCTCGCTGCCAGAAACGCTCCGATGCCGAGACGTCCCCGGTGATGGTGAAGTTCGGTAGGGCGGCGAGAGCCAGGTTCATGGCGCGACCGATCCCGGTCTCGAGCATGCCTCCGCACCAGACCGGGATCCCGTGCGATCGGCAGAGATCGTGGATCCGCACCGCTTCGAGATAGCCCCCGACTCGCCCGGCCTTGATGTTGATGATGGAGCAGGCTCCGCGTTCGATGGCGTCCTCGGCGGCCGCCGTCGACACGATCGATTCGTCGAGGCAGACGGGGGTGGCGACCTGTCGGGCGATCAGAGCGTGTCCGGTGACATCGTCCTCGGGCAGGGGTTGTTCGATGAAGAGCAGGTCGAACTGGTCGAGTTGTGCCAGGAGCGGCCCGTCGGCGCGGGTGTAGGCGGCGTTGGCGTCCACCTGCAGGGGAACGGCATTCCCGTAGGCGGCGCGGATGGCTCGAACCGGCTCCAGATCCCACCCCGGTTCGATCTTCAATTTGATGCGGACGTAGCCGTCGTCGAGGTAGCGGCCGACCGTGGCCACCAAGGCGTCGATGGACTCGGCGATACCCACCGAGACTCCGGAAGGAACCGAGGTCCGTGTCGCTCCGAGATAGCGGGCCATGGGGACGCCGGCCCGGTGCAACTGGGCGTCGAGAACGGCGGCTTCGAGAGCCGCTTTGGCCATGCGGTGATCCTTGACGGCCATCAACCGATCCTGGACGTGCTCGGCATGGATGTCTCGACGTCCGAGTCGCGGCAAGAGATGGTGCTCGATGACCTGCTGGGCGCCTTCCACGTATTCGCTCGAATAGAGCGGCTCGTTCCCGGCCACGCATTCGCCCCACCCCTCGACTCCGTCGGCCACGACGCGCACCAACAGGATGTCGCGGGCCGTCTCGGTGCCGAACGAAGTGCGGAAGGGGGCCACCAGTGGCAGGGCGATACGGCGCAATTCGACGGCGTCGATGGACATCGGCTCGAGTTCGATCCCGTTCATGGGACGTCTCCGTTCATGGTCGTGAGTTCTCCGCACGCGGCCTGAGGACGTAGTCCCCGTCCGCCGTCATGCCGATGATGTGCCCGGTGGGGAATGCGCCTTCGAATTCGGACCGCAGACGATGCCGCCAGGTGCGCGCCGCGGTCGGGTCGGTGCGACGCAGATCCACGATGTCGACCGGAGTGGGCACGGTGCGATCGTTCGGCGCCGGCTCGATCGGGGACAGGGGGCCGATCTCGGTGGAGATGGCGCGGGCCGAGAGCAGATCCCAGCGGGCCAGCAGGCGATCGGTCGGATCGTCGCCGTTGATCGAGTCGCCGAGGGGACCGTAGAAGTCGAGGTGGAACTCCTCGGCCGTCGCCCCCAGACGGTGCAGATTGAACCACCCGTTGCGCCGCACCAAGGGATCGAAGGTCCAGGTGATCATGGAGATCCCGCGATCGAGTGCCCAGGACCGCTGATGCTGTTTGATCCGTCGCCCGATGCCGCGATGTTGGTGGGCCTTCACCACTCCGGTGATGTGGGAATGCAGACCGATGCCGGTCCCGCAGCGGGCCAGGAACCCGAACGATACGCCGATGGCCTCGGGCGGTGCCGTCGAACCCTGTTCGGCGATGGCGATGTAGCCACCGGTGTGGGCGAGAGCCATCAAGAAGTCCGGACTGACCATGGACCCGGCCGGCGGACCCCAGACCGCCTCGGCGACCGCCAGGAGCGTGCGCATGTCGGCGGGGGAGTCGGCGAGCCGGATCCCCACGTGCTCACCCGATGCACCCTGCACGAGGCGAGCCTAGTTGTCCCCTTCGGAGGGTGACATGCGACCAACTGGTGAGCGGATCGCCATTTCATTCGTGCGCTCGGCTCTCCACCGGCCAACATGTCAGGTGACATGGCACGAATTCTCGTCTCCGAGGAAATCGCCGAAGGCGGTCTGGAGGTCCTGCGCGCCGCCGGACATCAGGTCGACGTGCGTCTGGATCTGACTCCTGAGACGTTGCCGGCGGCCTTGGCGGGAGTACAGGCGCTCATCATCCGCTCGGCCACCCAGGTCTCAGCCGAGGTGCTGGCCGCGGCCAGGGACCTGATCGTGGTGGGCCGGGCCGGGATCGGTCTGGACAACGTCGATGTCGAAGCCGCCACCGAGCGGGGTGTGATGGTGGTCAACGCGCCCCAGAGCAACATCGTCTCGGCCGCCGAGCACACCATGGCCCTGCTTTTGGCCTTGGCGCGCAACGTGCCCCAGGCCCACGCCGCCTTGAAGGCCGGACGCTGGGAGCGCAGTCGTTGGGAAGGTGTGGAGCTGGCCGAGAAGACCCTCGGCATCATCGGCCTCGGTCGCATCGGCAAACTGGTGGCCCAGCGCGCTCAGGCCTTCGGCATGCGCCTGGTGGCTTACGACCCATTCATCTCCGAGGATCGGGCGCGCCAGATGGGGGTGGATCTCATGAGCCTCGACGACGTCGTGGCCCAGAGCGATTTCATCACCGTGCATCTCCCCAAGACCAAGGAGACCAAGGGCATCATCGGTCGCGAGGTCTTCGCCCGGGCCAAGCCGCACGTGCGCATCATCAACGTGGCCCGTGGCGGCATCGTGGACGAAGAAGCCCTGGCCGAAGCGATCTCCACCGGTCGGATCGCCGGCGCCGCGCTCGACGTGTTCGACACCGAACCCTGCACCGAGTCGCCGTTGTTCGACTTGGACGCCATCGTGGTCACGCCACATCTGGGTGCCAGCACCCGGGAGGCCCAGGACAAGGCCGGGGACACCATCGCCGACATGGTGAAGTTGGCCCTCGCCGGGGAGTTCGTTCCCTTCGCCGTCAACGTCTCGGCCGCCGAAGCCAACGAGACCCTGCGACCGTACCTCCCCTTGGCCGAACGACTGGGACGTCTCTTCGCCTCACTTCTCGGTCGGGTCCCGGTTCAACTGGAGATCGTGGCCGAAGGCGAGATCGGCCAGTACGACAACCGCATCTTGACCCTGGCCGCGCTCAAGGGGTTCTTCTCCTCCATCAGCGACGAACCGGTGTCGTACGTGAACGCTCCGCAATTGGCCAAGAACGCCGGTGTCGACGTGCGGGAGATCTCCTCGCGCGAGTCCCGTGAGTTCGTCAATCTCATCACCCTGCGCGGCGACGGACACAACATCGCCGCCACCCTGGCCGGCCATCGTGGCGAGCCGCGCTTGGTCATGATCGAGGACCACTCCACCGACGTTCCCCCGGCGGAGAACATGTTGGTGGTCCGCAACGATGACCGACCCGGGGTCATCGGCTTGGTCGGGACCAAGTTGGGTGATGCCGGCGTCAACATCAACGACATGGACGTGGGCCGCAGCGCCACCCCGGGCTCGGCACTGATGGTCATCGCGCCGTCGGGTCCGGTTCCCGATGCCGTGCTGGCCGATCTGCGCTCGTCACCGGGCATCATCAGCGTGCACGCCCTGTCGGCCTGATCTGCTTCAACCTGCTGCGGCGGCCCGGTTGATCTGATCTCTGGTGCTCGCGGCCGCTTGGCGTGCCGCGTCGGCGAAATCGTCACCCGACGAGGCATAGAGGACGGCCCGGGACGAATTGATGATCATGCCGCGTCCCCGAGAGTCGCGGCCGGCCACCACCGTGGCCTCCACGTCGCCGCCCTGGGCGCCGATCCCCGGGATCAGCAAGGGCAGGTCGCCGACGATGGCGCGCACCGTGGCCAATTCACTCGGATAGGTCGCTCCGACCACGAGAGCCACATCGCCGCGACGTGCCCAATCGTCGACGGCTCGGTGCGCGACGTGCTCGTAGACGGCGCGACCGTCGACCCGGAGCGATTGGAGGTCACCGCTTCCCGGATTGGAAGTCCGACACAGCACGATGACGCCTTTGCCGACATGGGCCAGGAACGGATCGAGGGAGTCCGTGCCGAGGTAGGGGTTGACGGTGACGGCATCGGCGCCGTAGCGCTCGAAAGCCTCGACGGCGTACTTCTCGGCGGTCGGACCGATGTCGCCGCGCTTCGCATCGAGGATCAG